>DATAWG010000029.1 GCA_036267355.1 Pirellulales bacterium
GATTTGGAATCGTGGGTCGGTAATGGGGCGGCAAATCGTCGGCCGAATCGCTTTAGCCGTCCCAAAATTCCAGCGTTGAGCCACACTAGCCCGAAGCGTAAGCGAGGATGCGCTCCGTAGCGGGTCGCCCTCACGAACGCATTGATCCAATATGCATGCGGCTTGCCGCCTGCAGCGAGACGATGCCGCCGTAGCGGCGCTCCCTCGCTAACGCTTCGGGTTTGTGTTGCGCCACAGCAAAGATGGGGGACCGTGGGTCGGTTGTGGGGCGGCAAATTGTCCGGCGAATCGCTTTGGCCGTCCAAAAAATCCAGCGTTGGCGCCACGCTAGAGATTTTGCGACAAGGTAGGTGTCGCAAGGAGGCAAGAGAAGGGAACCTTGCCAAGCCGGTTTAAATCTTGGACGAACTCGCCGCGGGATGGAGGCAGAAATTGATCGCCGCCGAGCAAATCCGGAGAGCCACGTTCCCGAAAATGCGGCACGGGCCAAAATCCGGCGGCAATCACGATTTTCGCCGCCTCGTCATCAGCCAATTGCTCACCAAGCCGCGCCGTCTTTGCGTGTTCCGCAAAGCGACACTTCGAGACCGAGCCCGTCGGCCAGCGCAGCCTTTGTCAGGAGCGCCTGGTCGGCCTCTTCGGCACCCGTGGCATAGGCAACCTGAATGTGGTTGCTCTTGTGCCGGGCCATCATTTGATCGCGCGACACGCCATACGTTACCGCGTGCATGATTGGCCATTGCGGCGTGGTGGCCTGCCAGCGGCGATTGGTTTCCTCCGCGGGCAATTCGACAACCTCTGCCCGGCCAAGGTCCATTTTCAGTCGGCTGTCTTCGATGTAGATTCGCGACCAGACGATTTCGCCGGGCTTCGAAATCCCCTTGAGCGTGCCGCCGCCAAGGCGGAAATACATTGGCGGCTGTCGCTCGCTCGACGCGCCGTTCCAGCCGCCCGTGAAATGGGCCGGCGGCGCGGAACCGCTGATCAGAAACACCCACACGTAATCGCGCACCGTGCCCGAGCGATCGACGTCGCCCCAGCGCAGGTCGTGCAAGGTATTTTCGACCGGCTGGCCGAGCGCCTTATGGACGCGATACGTCCATAGGCCATCGAGCCCCGCGCATTCGTCGACTTCATTGAAATGCGGCAGCGGCTGGCCCTCATACAGCACGCGCGATCCGTCGCGGCTGGTCACCGGCGGCCGTTCGGCGTTGTTCAACATTCCTTCGACCAGATCGCTTGCCGGCAGCAAGTCTTTTAATCCCTGCTGATATTGGATGCCGATCGTGGCGCAGCCGAAATCGTCGGCGATCCGCAGCGCGGCGATGTACATCTTACACTGCTGGTGGATCTGATCGTCGGTGAGATTTTCTTCGGGCTTGCGGCCGGTGATGAATTTCAGGCCGCGATCTTCCAGCCATCGCCGCACCGCCCGGGCTTCATCGTCGCTGGTTTGCGTTGTTTCGTAGTACAAGGCCGATTGGCTGAGCCGCTCCTTGTATACGCCGGTGGGATTCAGCAAATGGTCGGGCACGATGGCGTTGAACATGCCCATGCAACCCTCGTCGAACACGCCCATGATGGCTTTTTGCCGTTGCAACTGCTCGGCAAGCGCGGCCGCGAGGCGGCGCAGCGGCTTGGGCACCTTCACCTCGGAAAGCGGAGTGACATGCTCGATCGGATGCCGTAGCTTGCCCTTCTTCAGCCACTGAACAAGCGGCTTGGCGAAGGCGGGCTGGGAAAAATCTTCGCCCCACAGCGTCGAATACTTCTTGCCGGCCTTCGTCAGCGAGCCGTTGAGGTTCAACATGCCGACCAGCCCAGGCCAGGTGCCCGACCAGTTGGCCACCGTGAGAATCGGTCCTTCGTGAGAAAGCAGGCCGGGGAGCAGATGATGCGAATACTGCCAGGTGGCCTCGGCGACGATCAGCGGCGCCGTGCGATCGATGCCGGCGAAAACCTGCATGCCTTCTTTCTGCGAGCCGATGAAACCATGCTCCTCGCCGGGCTTGAAAGGATGGGCCCGCACGAGTTCATAGCCGGCATCGTTGACGGCTTGGTGCAGCGTGTCTTCCATTTCGGCTTGTGCGGCCCAGCAGCGCCGGTTGGCTGCCAGCCGCAAGTCGCCATTGGCCACGAGCAACACCTGTTGCGGTTGCACTTTCGCCGGCCGGATAATTTCCGGAAAAACATAATCGACAGCCATGGATACCATTCTCCGCTGCACGCTGTTCGAGAAACCACGAGGAAGCGGCTATCTTAATTCGACAAGCCGATCCATGAAAGCGGGTAGGCATTGATGGTCGTTGGAAGCCGTCCCGGGGAAATGGCCGCCACCCACTGGATGCCACTGCTGGCTTGTCCAGCCGATCCGAGTCGTCCTCCGTCGTTCGTGCTTCGTCATTCATTAAAATTCGTTTTCGACATTCGTCATTCAACCACGCAGTTGGCGTTGCGGGCTCCGCACCGGGCTCTATGATGATTGGCATTCGATCGCGTCGAAACAAATTGCGAGCGCCGCACGTTTGGTTCGGCTCCGCGAATCCCACCGGCAATCCGCAAGGTTCTGACGATGTCTGGCACCGTTTGGCTGGCGATTGTCGTGCTGCTATTGGTGCTCATTGGCCTGCCGATTCTGTTTACCATTCGCGTCATGCGGCGGTGGCGGCTGACGTTTTGCCAGACGATTTTGCTCCACGGATTGAATACATTTTTGAACCGCATCCTGTGGCGGACCAAGGTGAATCGGCCGCTGCCGATCGCCGACGGCCAAGGGGCGATCATCATCGCCAATCACAGGAGCAGTTTCGATCCGATGTTCATCGCCATGACGACCGGCCGGCTCCTGCATTGGATGGTGGCCCGCGAGTACTGCGTCGATTGGCGGCTCGGCTGGTTCTTTCGCCTATTCGGGCAGATTCCGGCCGGCCGCGGCGGCGTCGATTCGGCGGCAATCAAGCACGCGATCCGGCTGGCATCGGCAGGAGAATTGGTCGGCATGCTGCCGGAAGGGCGAATCAACGAGACCGGCGCATTCCTGTTGCCCGGCCGGCCGGGATCGGTGCTCGTGGCCCTGAAAGCGCGGGTGCCGATCGTGCCCTGCTATATCGAAGGGGCCCCGTACGGCGGCATCTTGGGACCGTTCGTTCGGCCGGCGCATGTTCGTGTAATGGTCGGCGATCCGATCGATCTTTCGGAGTATTACGACCGGCAAAAGGATCCCGAGATGATGGCCGAGCTCACGAAACGGTGTCTTGCGGCGATCGCGAAACTGGCCGGCCGAGACGATTACGTGCCGGAAGTAGCCGGCCGCCGCTGGTCGCCGCATCTGGATGAAATGGCCGAATGAACGGGATTCAGCGGCTAAGAATTCGGCCGAAATATAACTTCTCCGCCGAAATCCTTTCCACCGAAATCGTTTCCACCGAAATCCTTGCAACGCGCGGCGAGACGGCTCAATTGTCGCAGACACACTCCGTGTTCCTGCCGGCGCTCGGCGGTGGGTTGGGCACAGTGCGTGTCAGACGGCACACGGAGCGTGCCTGCTACGTTGTCGAAAAATTATTTCGCGCTCGATAATCGCGGCCACGCTTCCAGCACGGCCTGCATGCCGGCGGCCGGCGCGCCGCAGGTAAAGTTCTCGCAGATGAATGCCGTCGGCAGCACAGAAGCCGTTTTACCGGCGAAGATTGGATCGAGCGGCGATGAATTCTCTCCCGAGGCCGGTTCGGCCGCTGCAGGCCGGCGCATTGCGACGACTTTGTTCGGCACGAAACGATGCCGCAGATCGGCGATGATCGCTTGCGTGTCGGCATCGGCCGGATCGGCGAGGATCACGATTTCCGGTGTCGGGCCGAGGAAGAAGTCGAGGGCCAGCAGCATCTGCGATGCGGCGGTGGGAAACCGCTCCATGAGCCCGGCCGCGGCCCGGAGCGTGCCGACGGCCGATTCGAGATAGTCGGTTCGGGCGGTGAGTTTGCCCAATCGGAGCAGAGCGGTGGCGGCCAGCGAATTGCCGCTTGGCGTGGCACTGTCTTGCCATTCCTTTTGCCGACCCAGCGGCGTCGGCTGATCGACGGAGGTGAAGAAAAACCCACCGCCGGCCGGATCGGCAAAGCGCGACAGAAGCACATCGGCCAACCGCACCGCCTCCGTGATCCAGCGCTGGTCGAACGTCGCTTCGTAGAGCGTTATAAGCGCATCGGCGAGGGCGGCGTAATCGTCGAGAAATGCCGGAATCTTGGCCTGCCCGGCACACCAACTGTGCAACAACCGGCCGTCGTCGCCGCGCATCCGATCGAGAATGAAGTCGGCGGCGGCGGTAGCCGCTGCGAGCCAGCGTGGCTGATCAAGCGCGCCGGCCGCGCGAGCCAAGGCGTCGATCATCAGCCCGTTCCAAGCGACGAGCACCTTGTCGTCGCGTCCCGGGCGCACGCGCTTTTCGCGAGCGGCGAAAAGTTTTTGGCGCGATGCCGCCAGTTCGGCTTCGAGCTGCGCGGGATCTTGGCCGTGCAGGGCGGCGCATTGCTGGATCGTTTTGGGGCGGTTGAGGATGTTGGCCCCTTCGAAATTGCCCGTTTCGCTAACGTCGTAAACATAGCCGAACGACGCCGCCGCTTCGGGCCCCAGCAGGGCCTCGATTTCCCCTGGGGTCCAAACGTAAAACTTTCCCTCTTCTCCTTCGCTATCGGCGTCTTCGGCGCTGTAAAAACCGCCGGCTGGATCGGTCATGTCGCGGAGCACGTAGTCGAGCGTTTCGCCGACGGCGCGGGCATAGTCGCTTCGGCCGGTGGCCAAAAAGCCTTCGAGATAACAGTTGGCCAGCAGCGCGTTGTCGTAGAGCATCTTTTCGAAATGCGGCACCAACCAGCGATCATCGACCGAATAGCGGTGAAACCCGCCGCCGAGTTGGTCGTAGATGCCGCCGGCGGCCATCATGTCGAGTGATTTGACGACCATCTCGTGCATCGCCTTGCCGTGTGGCTGCCGGCCCAGGCGAAGCAGCAATTGCAAATCCAGCGGATGCGGAAATTTCGGCGCGCCGCCGAATCCGCCGTGCCGTGGGTCGAACTGTCGTTCGAGTGATGTGCCGGCTTGGCGCAACAGGGCCGCCGAGATTTCGCCGCTCGCCGTTCCATCGGCCCCCACGATCCGCGCTTGTTCGATATGGGCTGTCAGCTCGGCTCCTTGGGCGATCGCTTGCTCGCGGCGATCGCGCCACGCCTCGACGACCGCGCCGAGCACGGCATCGAAGCCCGGCATGCCCATCCGGCTCGTCGGCGGCCAATACGTTCCACCGAAGAATGGTTCCAAATCGGGCGTGAGAAACACCGACATCGGCCAGCCGCCGCGCCCGCTCAGTAGTTGCACGGCGTTCATATAGATCTGATCCAAATCGGGCCGCTCTTCGCGATCGACTTTGATGCAGACGAAATGCTCGTTCAGCAGCCGAGCGATTCGTTCGTCTTCGAAACTTTCGTGGGCCATCACATGGCACCAATGGCAGGCCGAATAGCCGACCGACAAAAAAATCGGCTTCTGGTCCCGCGCGGCAAGCGCCAGCGCCTCGTCGCCCCACGGCCACCAGTCGACCGGATTCTCCCGGTGCTGGAGCAGATAAGGACTGGTTTCGCCGGCAAGATGATTGGGCATGGGAGAGGAGGCTGAAGGCTAGAGACTGCAGGCTCGAGGAAAAAACACGGCCGTCGACCGTGCCTGCCCTCGTACCTGTAGCCTTCAGCCTGTCGTCTGTAGCCTTATTTGAATTCTTGTTCCGGCCCGGGGAACTTTCCGCTTCGCACGTCGTCGCGGAAATGGGACACGGCTTGGGTGATCGTCGAACGGAGGTCGGCATACGGTTTTACGAATCGGGGCACGTAGCCGCTGGTCAGGCCCAAAAGATCATGCAGCACGAGGATCTGGCCGTCGCAGCCCGCGCCGGCGCCGATGCCGATCGTCGGAATGGCGACGCTTTGGGTCACTTTGGCGGCGATGTCGGACGGGATGCATTCGAGCACGACGGCAAACGCCCCGGCGGATTCGGCCGCCCGTGAGTCGGCGAGCAATTGGGTTTCGTCGCGCTGCACGCGGTAGCCGCCGAATTGGTGCACGCTTTGCGGCCGCAATCCGCAATGCGCCATCACCGGAATGCCGGCCGACACCAGCGCCGCGATCACTTCGGCCTGTTGGACGCCCCCCTCGATTTTCACCGCCTGGCAGCGTGTTTCCTTCAGGATTCGGCCGGCGCTTTCCACCGCTCGATATTTCCCGAGGTGAAACGTCGGAAACGGCATGTCGACCACCACGAGCGATTGCGGCGCGGCGCGGCCAACGATTTCCGCATGGTAGATCATTTCGTCGAGCGTCACCGGCAGCGTCGTGCCGTGCCCTTGCACGACCATCGACATGCTATCGCCGACCAAAATGCCATCAAGGCCGACGGCATCGAGCAGCGCGGCAAAGGGAAAATCGTAGGCCGTCAGCATGGTTATTTTCTGGCCCGACGCTTTCAGAGCCGAAAATTTTGGGACGGTCATGCGCGGGCGATCGTTGGCCATGCTGCTGCTCGACGAACTGCGGGGCTCGATACTCGTGATTTGTCGTTCGGCCCGGATCATTCATAGTGCCACGAATTCGTGCCGCCGCGGACTGTAGCCCGAAGCGTTAGCGAGGGCGAGCGTCAGTGGCTCCCTCGCTTACGCTTCGAGCTCGTTTGGCACTATGAATCATCCGGGTTGGACAGTTGGCATTGTGACCGTTGGCCGTTTGACTGGCAACGGAGTATGCACCAGGTACAACTGCTTGCTTGGCAGTTAGTTTGGGTGCCACAAACGTTTGGGTTCTTTGAAGCGCGCGACGATTTTGCGCCTCGGTTTTTCCCTAGCCCCGGCATTTATGCCGGGGAACGCCCGCGTGATGCTGCTCTCATTAGCCCGCTTCAGCGGGCTTACCGGCAGGGCGGCTTCAGCCATCGGCAGCGCGAGCCGCGGCCAAAGCCAATTTCGAAGCCCCGTGAACGGGGCTGGACAAACCTAACGCGCCTTCCGTCCCAGGCGTAAACGCCTGGGCTACATAAAGGATTTTGGTTGCGGTTCGGCCGCGCTGTATTCTTAAGATTGTCCAGAATTCGTCCGATCAGATCTGCTCGGCCAGCAATTCGATCGGATGCGCAGCCCTGCGGCCCGTGCCGTGGTGGATTTGGTGGCGGCAGGAAAAGCCGGGAGCGATGATTACGGCGTCGGCGGAATTTCGCACCGCGGGAAACAACACCCGCTCGCCGATCTTCATGCTCAGATCGTAGTGCTCGTAGCCGAACGAACCGGCCATGCCGCAGCAGCCGCTATCGACAAGCGTCGGGGCCGTGCCGAGCATTTCGGTCAACAATCGCATCGTGTCGGCCATGCCAATCAAGGCTTTTTGATGGCAATGGCCGTGCACGAGCACCGGTCGCGATTCGGCTGGATTCACTCTCTTGATGTTTACCGGCAAGCCCGAGCGTGCCAAATGTGTTTCGATAAGCGATGCGGCGGCGGCAACACGGCGGGCGGCATCGCCGGGCACGAGATCGAGATAGTCGTCCACGAGCGTGAGCAGGCAACTCGGTTCGCAGCCGACGATCGGCACGCCGCGTTCGGCCCACGGCAATAGCCGGGCGATATTCCGCTGCGCCAAATGTCGCGATTCATCGAGCAGTCCCTTGGAAATGGCGGCCCGGCCACAGCATTCCAAACCGGCCAAATGTACCTGGTAGCCGGCGGCTTCCAACACGGCGACCGCTGCCCGGTTCACCTGCGGTTCGCAATAACTTGTCAAACAATCATCCAGCAGCACGATCGGGCCACGAGCCGGCGCCGCAACTCCATTCATCGGGGCGGCCGGCTTATTGCCGCGGCGGCGAAACCAGCGGCGGAAATGATTGCGCTCGAAGCGCGGCAACGGCCGGCGGGCGTCGATCCCGATCACGCGTTGCAACAGCATCGCCGCGCCGGGAATGCTTCGCGCCCAGTTCGAGAGCGGGGCGAGCGCCGAGCCCCAGCGGTTCAACCGCGCCACGTCGGCCATCAGCCGCGTGCCGAGCGAAACGCCATGCTCGGCGTGATATTGGTGCAAAAACTCGGCCTTCATTTTCGCCACGTCGACATTCGATGGGCATTCCGCCTTGCAGCCTTTGCATTGCAAGCACAGATCGAATGTGCCGAAGAGCTTTCGGCCGGTCAGCTCGGCAGCCGGCAGCGCTCCCGAGAGCACGAGCCGCAGCGCATTGGCTCGGCCGCGCGTGCTGTGTTCTTCATCCCCCGTGGCCATGAACGAGGGGCACATCGTGCCGGTCGAGCGCTTGCGGCACACGCCGGACCCGTTGCACATCTCGGCCGCCCGCAAAAAACCTCCCTCGCGCTGGAAGTCGAACGCCGTCGTGATCTCGAGCGGGCGATAACCCTCGCCTTGCCGCAGATTTTCGATCGGCCCCGGACCATCGACGACTTTGCCCGGATTCAAGATTCCGAGCGGATCGAAGGCGGCTTTGATTTTCTTGAATGCCGCATAAATCCGCGGGCCGAACAGCCGCTCGTTCAAATAGCTGCGGGCCAAGCCGTCGCCATGTTCGCCGCTCATTGCTCCATGAAACTCGATCACCAGCTCGCACACCTCGCCGGAGATTTTTTGGATCAACGCGCGATCGCCTCGATTTGCCGCGTCGAGCATGGGGCGGATATGTAGGCAACCGACCGACACATGGCCGTAAAAAGCGCCGACGGTTCCCGCGCGGGCGATGATCTCGCGGAATCGTGCCACAAACTCGACCAGCCGCGCGGGATCGACGGCCGTGTCTTCGACGAACGCGATCGGCTTGCGCACACCCGGCACCCCGAAGAGCAGCGGCAGCGACGCCTTGCGGCACGCCCAAATGTGGCCGCATCGCTGCGGATCGAGCGCTTCGAGCGAGTGGAACAAACCGGATAGCCCGCGCGTGCGATCGGCCAGATCGGCGACTCCACGGCGCACCTCGTCATCCGATTCGCCGCTGAATTCCACGATCATCAGCGATTCCGGATTTCCGACGACGAAATCCAAGTAGCGCCGATATTCCAGGCTTTTTTCGGCGAGCCGGATAATCCGGCCATCGAGCAGTTCGGCGGCCGAGGGGCGGCAAGCGAGCGCGGGCCCGGTCGCCGCCACGGCCGCTTCCAGCGAATCGAAATGCAGCACGACGATTCCGCGCCGCGCCGGCAGCGGCACAAGATGCACCACCGCCTCGGTGACGCAAGCCAAGCTGCCTTCAGCCCCGACAATCAATTTCGCCAGATTGAAATTCGCACCGGGAAACCGTTGCGATTCGATGCCGCGAATTCGCTCGACGCTCGGCGGCAGCGGATAGCGACCATGGCACTCGGCCACGAATTCATCGAGATTGTATCCGCTCACGCGCCGCAGAATCGGCGGAAAGCGAGCGACGATTTCTTCATGCTCCGCGGCAATGATGCGTTCGACCGTGCGGTAAATATTTCCCCAGCAATCGCCGCGAGCTTGTTCGGCACGCAACTCGTCGGGCAAAAGAGGCCGTAGCGTGGCCGGAGTGCCGTCGGCGGCGAGCACGGATAGTTCCAACACATGGTCGACCGTCTTGCCGTGTCGAATCGACCGCGAGCCCGCCGAATTGTTGCCGATCATTCCGCCGAGATTGGCGCGATTGCTCGTGGCCACATCGGGCCCGAATTGCAAGCCGTGCGCCGCGGCGGCTGCGTTAAGCTGATCCAACACGACTCCCGGCTCGATCCGCGCGGTAGGGGATGCTGCATCGAGCTCGAGGATGCGATTGAGATACTTGCTGAAATCGACAACGATGCCCGCCCCGACCGACTGGCCCGACAAGCTGGTGCCGCTGCCGCGGGCCACGAGCGGCACTCGATGCTCCGCCGCGATGGCGACGCACGCCGCGACGTCGTCGCGCGATTTTGGCACGACCACCGCGAGCGGCTGAATCTGATAGAGGCTGGCGTCGGTGCTGTAAAGCGCGCGGTGATAATCGTCGGTTTGCACTTCGCCGGAAATGTGGCGTTTGAGAGAATTTGCCACATTTTCCGATTGTGACGGCGAAAGCTGCATGGCCGTAGCGGTCCTACCGCATGTATTTTTCCGAAGTTCCGGCCGGGGGGCCGACGAGGGGCCAATTATACTTGATCGCCGGTAAATTGTTGCTAAAGTCGAAGATTGATAGCTGGCCCCCAGAGGATTGTCATCGATGTCGACCGCACCCAAGCCCCGGCCCGAGGAAGTCGAACACCTGCTGCGCAACGCCCAGTTGCGCGACGAGCTCGAGCCATTTTTCGACGAAGCGATCGTGCGCGTGAACGTGGCGGAAGTGCCGACGCCGGTCGAGAATGAATTTCTGGCTTCGATGTTGGCGTGGGAACGGGCGCCGGTGTTGCCGATCTGTGAATGGTTCGATCCGAAGCTCTCGCTGCCGCCGCCCGATGTGCTGAGCGACGGCGAACTGCATGACCTGCTTTGGCGGACGATTCACAAGCTGTCCACCAAGCGGATCGTGCTTGACTTTACCGATCACCTTTCCGACCGCTCGTTGTATTGCCTGATTCTCCGCGACATTCTTTCGACGCCGGAGAAAAAGATCGAGTCGCCGCACAATTATCTGCATTGGGATTGCTCCGATTCGGGCGGCGATCCCGAGGTGTGGCTCCGCTACTATGCGAGCGAAGAAGACCGCGCTGCCTGGTCGGCCGAAGATCCCACGCCGCTCCCGCCGCGCGAAACGCCGCCGCATCCACGCGAAATGCCGCACGAGCCGTTTTAGTTCGCGAAGCGTTGTACTTTCGCTTGGCGCGCGGCTCCATCGCTCGTACTCGGAATAGGATGGCGCAATGGACCAAAATCCATATGAGTCGCCAAACAGCGATCCCTCCGAAAGCGAACTCGCGAAAAGCTGGATTGGCGAATTGTTTCTTTTCACGTTCGGCGGCGCGGTCTTCGGCTTAGTGGTCCTGTCGTGGTTTTTCCCGGTTCCCAACCTCGCGCCGGTATTCGGTGGAATGTTGGGGTTCGTGGCCTGTATCGGCCGCAAGATGTTATTCCCGCCGCGGTAAGGGCTCGAGCGGCTCGGCGATTTCGCGGCCGCGATTTTCGAAAACTCCGCCGCCCGAGGGCGCCGCCCAAACAGCCGCGTTGGCGAGCACTTGCTGCACGTTTGCATCATGGTAAATCGGAAACGTTTCGTGGCCGGGCGAGAAATACACGATCTTCCCCTTGCCGCGGCGGAATGTGCACCCGCTCCGCAGCACTTCCCCACCGGCAAACCAACTAACGAACACCAGTTCGTCGGGAGGCGGAATGTCGAAATGCTCGCCGTACATTTCGCTTTGCGGCAACTCGAAATAGGCCGCGTTCAATCCGGACGTCAGCGGATGGCCGGGCGCGACGATCCACAGCCGCTCGCGCTCCCCGACGTCGCGCCAGCGCAACATGCAGCCGGTGCCCATCAAGCGGCCGAAAATTTTCGACGCATGACCCGAGTGCAAAACCACCAGCCCCATGCCATTCAAAACACGGTCGGCCACACGATCCACGACCGCATCGGAGACTTGGTCGTGCGCCGAATGGCCCCACCAAAACAGCACGTCGGTCGCCGCCAGCACTTCGGCCGACAGCCCATGTTCGGGCTCTGCGAGCGTTGCCGTGCGGATTTCGACGGCCGGGCCAAGCCGCGCCGCGAGCGACGCGGCAATCACGCGATGAATGCCCTGCGGATAAACACGCTGCACCTCGGGCTTCGTCCGCTCGTGGATGAACTCGTTCCAAATCGCAATGCGAATCGCCGCCATAGTCGACTTCTCCTCGATTGTCTGGTCGATCATTGTTCCATCGTCTGTTCGACAACATAGACGACCAGAATCGCGACCACCAGAATGCCGACAGCATTTCTGCAGATCCGGCGTCCATCCGCGAACCGCCCGGGGGGCGCCGCTACGCCTGTCCTGTAGTGAGAACCAATCGACGGGGCAGCCCTGCTGGACAAGTCAACAGTGGCGCCAGAACCGAGCGTGGCACCGGCGTCTTGGCCCCTGGGGCGGAGCTCAGGTCGCGCTCCGGCGTGGCTTGAAGGAAAACATGCAACCGCGCTAGAATAGGCAGCGCAGTAAATTTGTCTTTCTCCCGTCCCGCGGCCCTAGTCCCTCGCCCCTCGCCCCGAACCGATGGCTGAAGACTTCTACAAAACGCTCGGAATCCAGCGCGACGCGTCGCAGGCCGACGTGCAAAAGGCGTATCGCGATTTGGCACGCAAGTATCATCCCGACCTGAATCCCAACGACAAGACGGCCAAGGAGAAGTTTCAAAAAGTGCAGGCCGCCTTCGATGTGTTGAACGACCAGAGCAAGCGCGAAATGTACGACCGCTATGGCAGCTCGTTCGAATCGCGGGCCGGCGGCGGTCCCCGCCCGCAATCCGGCCGGGCCGGCGGCGCCGCGCCCGGCTTCGAGGAAATCGATCTCGGCGATCTGTTCGGCTCGCGCTACGGGGGCGATCCCAGCAGCGTTTTCGGCGACTTGTTCGGTGGCCAATTTCGCCGCAAGGGTACGGCCGGCGGCGGCAAACGGAGCCGTCGAGCGGCCCCAGAACCCACGACTCACGATCTGCAGCAACAGATCGAAATCCCGCTTCAAACTTCAATCCTTGGCGGCCAAATCGAACTGAGCGTTCCGCGTTCGAACGGTCATATCGACACGATCAGCGTGAAGATCCCGCCGGGCATTGCCGATGGCGCCAAGATGCGGCTGCGCGGCCAAGGGGAATCGCTCGGCGGCGAACCGCCCGGCGACATTTTGCTGACGATTCGCGTCGCGCCGCATCCCTGGTTCACGCGCAAGGGCAACAACCTGGAGGTGAAACTTCCGGTCACGCTGGCGGAAGCCGTCTTGGGAGCGAAGGTCGATGTGCCGACGCCGCGTGGCACGATCTCGCTCCGCGTTCCGCCCCACACCTCGAGCGGCACGAAGCTGCGGATCAAGGGACATGGCATAAAGCCCAAGGAGGGCCCGGCCGGCGATCTGTTTGCCGATGTGCTGATCATCCTGCCGGAGAAAATCGACGACGCGCTCGTCGAAGCCGTGAAGAACCAAAGCGGCGAGCCCCAGAATCCGCGATCCGGCTTGCACTGGTAGTGTCGTGCCTGCGCGAAACAGCGTGTCGTATCAGACACGTCTCGCCCGCTCTTTTTATAACCACCGAGCCACAGCGAACACCGAGATGACAAAACCGAGTCGAAGGATGATGCGTTTCACGGCCTGCGCCAGAGGGTTTTGCTCGTCCATTCGGATATTTTCGGCAGATCTCGGTGTTCTCTGTGGCTCTGTGGTTAACGACTCTGTGTTTACCAACTCTGCGGTTAGCGACACCCCGAGCGTCTGACCCGACCAGTGCCAATGACCGATGAGCGATTGCCGCGCGAGTGCCGAATTCGGCGGTCAGCCGATTTCGCGCGAATCTACAAGCGGCGGCGATCGGCCTCCGACGGCCGGATCGTGCTCTATGGCTGCGAAAACGGACTTTCTTTTTGCCGGCTGGGGCTTTCCGTGTCGTCGCGCGTCGGCAATGCCGTGGTGCGGAATCGATGGAAGCGCCTGTTGCGCGAGGGATTTCGTCTCCGCCGGCAAGCAATGCCGCCGGGGATCGATTTCGTCGTCGTGGCGCGGGCCGGTTGCCAGCCGGAGCTGGATTGGATCGCAGACGCGCTTGTTCGCCTGGCAGGCAAAGTTGCCAAACGGCTCGCCGCCGACCCGCAATGATTCCCTGTTTCTGAGCTAGTGGTAGTCATCTGCCGGCAAAATCACGAACGACTAACGACCGAATCCCAGCGCGGCCTTTGGCCGCAACCAAAGTCGCAGTCACACTCCGTGTGCCGTCTGCCTGCACACTGTGTGTGCGAGCGTCGCGGAGCGCCGATGGCACACGGAGTGTGCCTGCTACGATTGAGTGGCCTCGGCGCGCATGGCGAAGACTCGGTCTTGTCGTCTCGGTGTTCTCTGTGACTCGGTGGTAAGAACAGAAGCCAGTCAGGCGTGTTGCAGAAAACACGACATTTCGCGGGCACTACACTTGCCGGGATCGCTGCATGAGATTTCTTTGGGCAACGCTTGTCGGCCTGCCGTCGTGGACGCTGATTGCGCTGGTGCGGTTGTACCAGATTTTTCTGAGCCCGATTTTCGGCCGCCAATGCCGCTTTCAGCCGACGTGCAGCAATTATTTCATCGGCGCGGTGCTCAAATACGGGGCGATTTGGGGAAGCTTGAAAGGGGTCGCCCGGATTCTCCGCTGCAATCCATTTTGCCGGGGCGGTTGGGATCCGCCCTGATGCGAATTCACCTTGACCGCTCGGATTCGAGCCACTATTCTCCCCGCCGCTTGTTGCTCGTCTTTTCACGCATTCGCGGACAATTCGGCGGATGATGGGTGCCCGCTGCCTTGAATGGGCCTGTGCATTGCACGGCGGAAATGCCCATGCAAAGCCGTCGGCATGGCGGCCGCGCATCGATCATCGCAACTGAAATCCATGCTCAATAGGGAGCGCGGCACGGCATGAAGCCTGTTGATCGCCACGTACGAACTTCGTTCGATCGCCGAGATTTCTTGGCTTGCAGCAGCTTGCTCTTTGTCGCCGGCTGCGCGGGACCCGCCGTCCGATCGCAGAGCCCTGAAGATGCTGAAATGGCATCGGCCGGGCAGATCCGGTTGGTGGAAGCGGTGGCCGGGCCGTTTGGAATGGAATATGTCAAGGCGGAAGGGACGGCGCTCGTGGTCGGCTTGGCGGATACGGGGGGCGATCCGCCGCCCTCGCCGCAACGTGCCGAGCTCATGGCCGACATGCAAGCCCGGGGCGTAATCAATCCGAATTCCGTGCTCGCGTCGCCGACGACGGCGCTGGTGGTCGTGCGAACCTTCTTGCCCCCCGCCGCGCAGCGCAACGATCCCTTGGATCTGGAAGTCGTCGTTCCGCCGCACAACGACACGACGAGCATCGCCGGCGGCTGGCTGATGCAAGTTCGATTGCAGGAAAAGGCCCTCTTGGGCGGCGGCGTGCATACGGGCCACATGCTGGCGATCGGCGAAGGACCGATCCTGGTCGATCCGGCCGGCCCGAAAGACAAAGCCGCGCTGTTGCGCGGCCGAGTGCTTGGCGGCGGACACGTCACACATAATCGCTCGTTGGGATTGATGATCCGCTCCGACGAAAAGTCGGTCTATCTGAGCAAGCAGATTGGCGACGCCGTCAACCGGCGGTTTCACAGCTATACGCACGGGGTCCAAGAGGGCGTCGCGACGCCGAAAACCGACGCCTACATCGAATTGCTGCCCCATCCGCGCTACAAATACAACATGCCGCGCTACATGCGAGTGGTGCGCGCGATCGCGATCAAGGAATCGCCCGAGGAGCAAGCCGGCCGGCTAAAGCTGCTGGAAAAGCAACTGCTCGATCCGGTGACCAGTTCCACCGCGGCGCTGCGGCTCGAAGCGGTCGGCAAGGTGGGCATTCCCGTTTTGCAGACCGGCTTGAAAACGAGTGATCCGGAAGTGCGGTTTTATTCGTCCGAAGCGCTGGCCTATCTCGACGATGCGTCGGCCGCAAAAGTGTTGGGCGAAACCGCCCGAAACCAATCTGCCTTCCGTGCTCATGCTCTCACCGCGCTAAGTGCTCTGAACGCCGTCGAATCCTCCGACGAATTGCGGGCCTTGTTGGACCTGCCCAGCGCCGAAACGCGCTATGGCGCTTTCCGCGCCCTGTGGGCAATGAATCCGCACGACCCGGCGATCCAGGGAGAGGATTGCAACGGCCGCTTCTCCTACCACGCCCTGCGGACCGGCGGCCCGCCGATGGTACACGTCACCCGCAGCTTCCGGGCCGAAGTGGTCACCTTCGGACCCGATCAATATTTGCAATTGCCGCTCTCGGTCGACGCCGGCCGATCGATCGTCATCAACGGCAGCAATGGTCAAGACGGTCCGGCCGACGGTTCGCATATCACCGTCAGCCGATTCGAGACGGGCAAGCCCGACCAGAAACGCGTCGTTTCGTGCCGCTTGGACGATGTGATCCGGGCGATCGTCGAGTTGGACGGCACTTATCCGGACGTCGTGCAATTCCTCCAGCAAGCCAAGGCCTGCGGAGCACTGACTTGCCGCTTCGAAGTGGATGCATTGCCGAATCCGTCGCGGCTTTACGATCGAGCCAAAACCGACAACGCGGGCAGCAGCGGCGACGGCTATCAAGTCGCCACGCCCGTGCCGAACCTGTTCGCGCCGGCCGGTTTGCCGCAGCATATTCCCGACGCGGGAAGTTAGGCTTTGAGGCTTTGAGACTGTGAGGCTTTGAGG
>DATAWG010000030.1 GCA_036267355.1 Pirellulales bacterium
TATGTTGCCGTCTGCGATGCCGATCGAAGCCGCCGGGAGCGGGCTGCCGCGCTCGTCAAAGATTGGAGCCGTGCCACGCCGGCCGTCGTGGCCGACTATCGCGCGATCGTCGATCGCCACGATATCGACATCGTCCACATTTCCACGCCCGAGCATTGGCACGCCAAAGTCGCTATCGAAGCGATGCTGTCGGGCAAGGATGTGTATTGCGAAAAACCGATGACGCTGACCATTGCCGAAGGCCAGCAAATGTGTGCCGCCTGCCGGAAGACCGGCCGGATCGTGCAGATCGGCACTCAGCAGCGCAGCGATCCGCTGTTCATCAAGGCGATCGCGCTGATTCGCGACGGACGAATCGGCGAGTTGAAAAAAGCGACCTGTGTGGTCAACGGCGCGCCGACCAGCCCACAGATTCCCGTGGTCGAACCGCCGAAGACGTTGGACTGGAATCTTTGGCAAGGCCCGGTGCCCGAAAAGCGATTTCGCTACCTGGCCGGCAACAATGGCGAAACCAAAAGTTGGTCGCGCTGCCATTACGAGTTTCGCTGGTGGTACGAATATTCGGGCGGCAAACTGACCGACTGGGGCGCGCATCATGTCGACATCGCCACTTGGGCGATGAGCAAGACCGACACCGGCCCGATCTCGGTCGATCCGGTGAAAGTCAAGCATCCCGTGGAGTTCAAAGATGGCTATCCCACCGATGAATCTCGATACAACACGGCCACGGAGTTTCTTATTCAAGCCCGATATGCCGATGGCATGGAGCTCGATATTCGCCACGATGGCGACAACGGTATTCTGTTCGAAGGCACGGACGGGCGGCTGTTTGTAAATCGCGGGCGAATCACCGGCAAAGCCGTCGACGAATTGAAATCGAAACCGTTGCCGCCGGGGGCCATGGAAGCCGTCTACAAGCACCGGCCGCTGACGAACCATTTTCAGAATTTTTTCGAATCGGTCGTCGCACGCAAAGAGCCGATCTCCGACGTGTTCAGCCATCATCGGTCATTGACGACGTGCCACTTGGCCGGCATCGCCGCCCGCTTAGGCCGCAAACTTCTTTGGGACCCGACGCGCCAGGAAATTCTGGGCGACTCCCAGGCTCAAAGCTTCATCGCCCGCGAGCGGCGCAAAGGATTTGAAATCGAGGCATAGGAATCCACGCTCCGACCTTGCGTGGCCAGAGTCTCAAAAGCCGAATCGTCGCGCTACCACGAACGACGGCCGGCCTACGTTTTCGCACCATTCGAATCGTAGATGCGATAGACTTTCGAGAGCGGCACTTTCGCGCGCTCGAGGCTGCCGCGCGATAGCGTGTTGCTCTCCAACACCCACGACATTTCGGCTTCCTCGATTCCCCATTCGAGCACTTTGGGAATCAACCCGGTGAGCAAAATCAGGCCGATGCCCCAGCGCTGATATTCGGGCACGACGTTGGCGCTGATGATCCGCATTCGCTTCAACGCGCGGCGATTGCGCAATAGTCGAAGGAAACCGAATGGAAACAGCCGGCCGCGAATCAGTTTGATCCGCGGATTGTAGTCGAGCAGGCCGAACACCACACCGACCGGTTTGCCGTCGGCTTCGGCGATTAGCGCCAACTCCGGCACGATCATGTGCTTGAGCTGGCTTCCCATGTGATGAATCTCGGCGGCGGAGAGAGGCACGAAGCCCCAAGTGCTGCCGAGCGATTGATTGTAGAGATCGAGAAACGTCGCCAACTCGGCGCGAAATTTCTTGCGGTCCATCGGCCGGAGCTTGACATTGAACCGCTCGGCCGCGAGCCCGGCCATGCGAGTCACCTTCGGGTCGAGCTGCGCGAGCATGCTCGGCTTGCCCCAATAAGCGAACAGATCTTGGCACTTGGACAATCCGCAGCCCTCGATCAATCGGCCGTAATAAGGCTTGTTGTAGGTCATCATGAAAAACGGCGGTGTGTCGAACCCTTCCACCAACAGGCCGCATTCGTAATTGAGCGACGGATTGCACGGCCCGCGGAGTTGATGAATGCCACGCTCCGCAAGCCATGCTCGGGCGGCGGCGAACAGCCCATCGGCCACGGCCGGGTCGTCGGTCGACTCGAAGAAGCCGAAGAAGCCGAGTTGTTCCTTGTGGAACCGGTTGTGAGCATGGTTGAGGATGGCCGCGATTCGACCGTACACTCGGCCCTCGCGGTAGGCCACAAAGGTCTGCACCTCGGCGTCTTCGTAAAATGGATGCTTCGTGAATCCGACCAAACCTTTTTGGTCCATCAGCAGCGGCGGAATCCAATTCGGATCGCCAGCGTAGTGCTGGAACGGAAAATCGAGAAACTGCTTCCGCTGGCGACGGCTGACTACCGGTTGCACGGAAACCGCGGAGGCCACTTCGGGCGTTACGACCGAACTGCTCATGTTTTGTCACGTCGCCTTCTTGCCGAAGAGAATCGCCCCGGCTACGAGTGTTCCGCCGAAGAAACGCGGTGCCCGATTGCCAGCAAGGCTTGGCCGAAAAATAAGTTCCGTTTTTCGAACCCCTCACCTGTCCTCTGCCGCGAGGGGAGAGGGGTCTGTGGAGAAGTTATTTTTCGGCCGAGCGTATGGCGTTCACCGACTGTATCTGCCGTTGAAGGGCGAATCAAGACGAACGTGGCGGATGGTCTTCGGGAGTCGCCTCGCCGCGAAGTGCCGGCTGTCGGTGGTTCGCCGCCATTTTCGCCCCCCTCGCGCTTGCGGCAAGCCGCCGCGGAACGGTAAGATTCAGCTTCCAAAGGAGGGTGTTCCAGCAGTCCATTTCTTCTCCCGCCATCGACGATGGCATTTCTTTCTGGGGCCACTAAAAATGAACCGCATCATCCGCTTGCTGCCGATCCATTGTGCGTTGGCGATTGCGCTCGTTTGCAGTTGTTTGGCAAGCGCATTGCTCGATACGGCTCGGGCCGATTCGTTCGCTTCGATCCGTTGGGCGGGAGCCGGCACATCCAGCGAAGCAGTGAAGGGAAAGAGCGTCGTGATGGTGTCGTTTGTCACCTGGTGCCCGATCTGCAACAAATGGGCGCCCGAGATGCTCGACCAAATAAAGTCGGCCACCGCCGACAAGCCGGTCATCGTGCTGGCCGTCGCCACGGATGTCGGGCCGGCCGAGGGCAAGGACTACATGCTCAAGCATAATTTCACCGGCCCGAACATTCTGTATGGCGCCGATGCAAATGTTCCGAAGGAATACGGCGTCGATGCGAAGAACCTTTGGAATTATGTGTGGTTCGACCCGACCGGAAAGGTCAAGGAAAAGGGCGCCGCCGGCAGCTTTTATCCGGGTGCAAATAATGCGAAAAATTTCGTCGTGCCCGCCCATATCAATTCCGCAACCGACCTTGGCAAGCTCGAATTCGTCTCGTCGGGGATGTCGCCAGGCGTGAAGGATTTCGCTTGGGCCGTCGAATTGGGCAATCTTTCGCTGCTTACGCAAATCTCGTCGCCGCGGGTGCAGCGCGGGCTCAACAAGGAAGACCGCCAGGCATTGGTCGACATGCAATCGAAGTTCCTCGATTCGCGGCTGGCGAGCGCCAAGGAACTTTCGAGCGGCGACGTGCCGCAGAAGATCGAGGCGTTTGAAACGGCAACGCAATTGTCCAGCCATTTCCGCACTACGGCCCAGGGGAAGGAAGCCGTCAAAATCGCCTCGTCGCTGAACAGCGACCCGGCGTTTCGCAAGGAGATGACGGCCCAAAAGCAATACTATCTCGCACAGAACAAAGCCGGTGGCGACGACGCAAAGCTCGCCAAACTGCTCCGGGCCGTCTCGGTTCATTTCGCCAATACCTATTACGGCGAACAGGCCAAACGCGAAGCCGAGACGACGGCCGGTGAATCGCCGGAAAAAGCCTCGACCGCGAAAGAACCGAAGGGCCCAGCGGCGAAGAATTCAACCGCAATTAGCGATTCGCCGTCGAAGTAATGTCGAAGTAAACCGGTGACGGCAAAATTCGGCGAGCCCTCACAGCCTCAAGCCTCACAACCTTCCCCCCCCATGCCCCGCCGCATCCTGGTTCTCTCGGCCTCGGTCGGCGCGGGGCATTTGCGGGCTGCCGAGGCCGTCGAACTCGCCCTGCGGCAACTCGATCCCGACGCGACGATCGAAAATGTCGATGTACTTAAGCTCAGTAGCGCCGTCTTCCGCCGCGTCTACGGTCAAGCCTATCTCGACATGGTCAACCGCACGCCCCACGTGCTCGGTTATTTCTACGACCTGCTCGACCGGAAGCCGTCGCCGAAGCAACGCTCCGACAGTATGCGGCGATTGGTGCAACGGATGAATCTTGGCCGGTTTCTGAAGTTTTTGTCGTCCGAGTCGTGGGACGTCGTCGTGAACACGCACTTTTTGCCGGCCGAGATCATTGCCGGCCTGAAGCTGAAAAAGAAGTTCGGCGCTCCGCAAATCACCACGGTCACGGATTTCGAAACGCACCGGCTTTGGGCCAACGAACCGTGCGAGCAATATTTCACCGCCACGCGCGAAGCAGTCGTGCATCTCGAATCGTGGGGCGTGCCCGCCGCTTCGGTCGCCGTCAGCGGCATTCCGATTCATCCGGTGTTCACCGTGAAAAAGGACCGCGGCGATTGCCTCGAGCGGCACGGGCTGGTGGGCGATCGGCCGCTCATATTGCAACTTTCCGGCGGCTTTGGCGTGGGGCCGATCGAAAAAATCTTTCGTGCCATTCTCGATATCGAGCAGCCCGTGGAACTCGTCGTCGTCACCGGTCGGAACGCGGCCTTGCAAAAAGAACTGGCGCAAGCCGAAGTGCCGGAGCGGCATCGAGTGCATGTGGTCGGCTATACCACCGAGATCGACGAGCTAATGAACGTCGCCGATATCGTGGTTACGAAGCCGGGCGGGCTGACCAGCTCGGAAGTTCTTGCCCGCGGCGCCGCAATGGCGATCGTCAATCCGATCCCCGGCCAGGAAAGCCGCAACAGCGATTATCTGTTGGAACACGGCGCGGCGATCAAGCTCAACAATGTTTGCACGCTGTCGTACAAGCTCAACGCGCTATTGGCGGAACCCAAAAAATTGGCCCGCTTGAAAGCCAACAGCCGCCGCCTGGGCAAACCGAAAGCCGCCTTCGAAGTCGCCCGCCGAGCCCTCGAAATGGCGAATTGACTTGAGAACTGAATACGTTTTGATCGCACCGAGGCATAACGGAGAATGAGGACCCAATGCTGCCACTTCTCGCCGAACCTCGCGGGCGGCGTTAGACCGTGGCCGATTTGGCCGCGATGCCGAACCATTTGCCGTCGGGCCGATGCGGCCCGCAGGATCAGGCGAGGCTTCTTAGCGATCGAAGAATCGCTGGAACATGCGCTTCGTTGCGGCGCGGCCGGCGCGGCCGATCGAGCGGGTTAGCGGGATGTGCTTCGGGCAAACCTGCACGCAATTCTGCGCGTTGCCGCAGACTTGGATGCCCCCCTCGGCCGTCAGGGCGTCGATCCGCTCGCCGGCTTGCATCGTGCCGGTCGGATGCAGATTCATCAGCATCACTTGGCTGATCGCATGCGCGCCGACGAAATTGCGGTCGTAGGCCGCTTCGCGGCGGGCATGGAATTGCTCGTCGGTCTCGCCTTCGCGGCGCTCGAGTTCGATCTTCGTGTATTGCGGGCAGGCATCCAAGCAACAGCCGCAACTCATGCACTCGCTGAGCGGATAGCGCTCCTGCTGCTGCGCCGGCGATGCTGGCGGCCCGGAGCCCAGGTCGTAATAGCCGTCGACCGGTATCCAACAGTGGAGCTTTTCTAAGGCCCGGAACAGCCGGCCGCGATCGACCACCAAATCGCGAACGACCGGAAATTTTTGCATCGGCCGCAGCTCGATTTCCTCGGCATTGTCTTCCAGCAGCCGATCGACCAACGCCGAACAAGCTTGCCGAACATGGCCATTGACGACCATCGTGCAGGCGCCGCAAACCTCTTCCAGGCAATTGCAATCCCAGGCCACCGGGGCGACCGCGATGCCGTCGATCGTCGTGGCCTGCGCGGCGATGCGCTGCAAGACACTGATCACGTTCATGTCCGGTTCGTGTGCCACCTTGTGCCGCTCCCAATAGCTTTGCTCGCCGGGAGCATTTTGCCGCAGGATGCGCACTTCGAAATGCGTGCGCGCCGGGGCGTGGGAGTGGCCGTTGTCGGCGTGGGGGGCGGCGGAGTCGTGGGCGTGCGATTCGGACATTGCGGAGTTGGCCAAGAGTGATAAGAGGATTTTGGGGGAACGCGCGAAACCGCAAGCGGGGGGCGACGCGGGGCGAGAGCTGGAACAGGAATTGTTTTAGTTCTTCACGGCTTCGGGGTGGGCGACGGATTGCGGTGCGCCGTTGTTGGAAAGTTGCTTTGCGGCCTGGCGTTCTTTCCAGACTTGTTCGATGATCTCCGCCCCGACCAAGCCGTAAAGCCGCGGCCGCGGCGTGATCAGCGAGGTGTCGACGTCTTCATAGCTCAACTGCGGCTCGCCGTTGACATCCAGAACGGCAATCGTCGATTTAAGCCACTTCCGCGTGTTCGCCTCGAATCGGTCGCACCATGCCTCCGCTTGCCGCCGCTGCTCGGCCGGATCGGAACTTTCGATGCCGGGCATCATGAAATCGGGCTTGAAATGAGCGCCACGGCATTCGTCGCGCTTGAGCGCTCCGAGCAGGATCGTCTTGGCCAGCGGGATCATGTCGCGCAGGGCCTTGGTGAAAACGACGTTTTGGTTCGTCCAATTCCCGGTGTCGGAAAGCGATGAGCGGCGGAGGCGATCTTGCAGCGCGTGAACGCTGTCGATCGCTTCGGCCAGCGTCGAGTTGTAGCGCACCACCGTGGCCGCCCGGGTCATCACCTGGCCCAATTCTTCATGAATGCGATAGGGGTTCTCGCCGCCGCGACCGACGCCGGAAATGCCGCGGCCCGCGGCGCTGTTTTTCAGCAGCGCGTCGTGTTCGGCCTGCTTCTGGCGCACGGCATGCGCGAAGAGCTTTGACGAACTGTCGGCGGCGATCCCCTTCTGCGATTTCAACCGCGAGTCGATGCTCGGCGCGACGATCAGCCCGCTGAAAATACAGCTCAACAGCGAATTAGCGCCCAGCCGGTTGGCGCCGTGATATTGATAATCGCATTCGCCGATCGCATACAGGCCGGAAATGTTCGTTTGCTGATTCCGCGGGTTGCCGAGTTGCAGGCCGCCGTCGGCGGATCGTTGATAATCGACCCACAGGCCGCCCATCGAATAGTGGACGGCGGGGAAAATCTTCATCGGCGCCGTGCGCGGATCGACTCCGGTGAATTTCTCGTAAATTTCCAAGATGCCGCCGAGTTTGAGATCGAGCGTCGCGCGGGGAATGTGTGTCAGATCGAGATAAACGCAGGGCCGGGTTGGATCGACGCTCAATCCTTCGTGCGTGCAGATGTTGAAGATTTCGCGCGTGGCGATATCGCGCGGCACGAGGTTGCCGTATTTCGGATAGCGCTCTTCGAGAAAATAGTAGCGCTCGTTTTCGGGAATCGATTTTGGATCGCGCGGATCGTGTGGCGTGCGGGGCACCCACACGCGGCCCCCTTCGCCGCGCGCGCTTTCGCTCATCAGGCGGAGTTTGTCGGCCCCGGGGACGGCCGTGGGATGGACCTGAATGAATTCGCCGTTGCCGTATTTCGCCCCCGCTTGAAACGCCCGGCTCACGGCGCTGCCGGTGCAGGCCATCGACATCGTCGAGCGGCCGAAGATCAGGCCGCAGCCGCCCGAGGCGATCACGACGGCATCGGCCGGGAAGGCGCGGATTTCCATGGTGACCAAATCCTGGCCGACGCAGCCGCGGCAGATGCCGTCGTCGTCGAGCACGGGGGCTAAAAAGTCCCAAAATTCATATTTGGTGACCTTGCCTTCCGTTTCCCAGCGGCGAACTTGCTCGTCAAGGGCATACAGCAATTGCTGGCCCGTGGTGGCGCCGGCGAAGGCGGTTCGCTTGAAGAGCGTGCCGCCAAACCGCCGTTGATCGCGAAAGCCTTCCGGAGTGCGATTGAAAGGGACGCCAAGCCGATCCATCAAGTCGATGATCCGCGGCCCCCAATACACCATCTCTTTCACCGGCGGCTGATGCTGCAGAAAATCGCCGCCGTAAACGGTGTCGTCGAGATGGTTCCATTCGGTGTCGCCTTGTTGGCGCGTCAGCGCGTTGACGCTGTTGATTCCGCCTTGAGCGCAAACACTGTGCGAGCGTTTGACCGGCGTCAGGCTCATCAGATCGACATCGACCCCGAGTTCGGCCAACTTCATCGCGGCCGCCAAGCCGGCCAAGCCGCCGCCCACGATCATCACCCGTTGCTTCGCCATGAAAAACGACCTCGAAATTAGTAGGTCAGGCTTTCCAGCCTGACATGAATAGCCGGTTGTCTTTTCAGCATACTAGCCCGAAGCGTTAGCGAGGATGATTACCTTTTGGCGGCGCGTCCTCGCTCACGCTTCGGGCCAGGCTTTGTCGCAAGACACCCGCCTATCGTTCAACCAGGACGGAGTAGGTCCGGTCTGTCAGGGAATCCCTCGCTCACGCTTCGGGCTAATGTGCATCTCGCCAAGAATTCGCAGTTACCGTCCTGTCGCGCGCTTATTTCCGCGGCGTTTCGGCGCGTGTGGAGAGCATGTCGGGCGATCGTTCGCCGGTGCGAATCTCGTGGAGCGTTTCGATATTCTTTTCGACAATTTTTGCCTTGCTTACATCGACGGTGCAGAATCCATAGAGAGCCGCCAATCCGATAAAACCCACGACCAGCCCGAAGCCGAAGCATGCCCGTCCAGCGCGGCGCATCGCGGGCTGCGTGGTCCAAATGCCCCAGGTGATGCCTTGCGTCCACAGCCCATTCGATAAATGGTATACGGCCGAGACAATGCCAATTGCATACAGCACTCGAGTCAGAGCGGGAGCGAGCGTGATGGCGGTGGAAGAGGTGGCGGCTTCCGAGTCGAAATGTCCGCCCCCGAAGAGCAAGCCCAGTCGATGCATTTGCAGTACATGCCAGACGATGAATGCGAAGACAATCATCCCGGTCGCCCGTTGCAACGTGTAGCGGATATTGCTGCCGTAGGGATAGGCGTTGGCGTTGGGCATGCCTCCGGCAATGATGATGCAGCCGATAATGGCGTGAAACAGAATTGGGATGAAGATAAACGTCCATTCCACCAGCGGCAGAAAGATCCCCAAGGCGTGAATCTGGCCGACGGCGTCCTGATAGGCGGCCGGCCCGTTGAGCACCAGCGAATTCGTGATCAGATGCACGACCAGATAAGCGCCGATCGGGATCAGGCCAGCAAGCGAAAACAGTCGGTAGATAAGAAATTGATGCCGCGAGAAGAACGACGAGCCGTTGGCGTCCAAGGGGATTTCTTCCTGACAGCGAATGGGGAGGATCGGCGGGTGCGGTCGGCGCGCAAAAGCAACCCAGAGTATAGAGTGCCCGCGCAATCTGGCAACGGGCAGGTGAAACGGCTGAAACGGCGCGAAACTCTCGTGAAGCGGCCAAGTCCACCGCCCGCTCGTAACGCGGACGCAGCGTCGAAAGCTGGCGAGCCCCCGAGCGGACGACTCCGCCGTTTCCGGCGATTTTTTGCACTTGGCCTGTCCGATTGGCAGCGACGGCCTGCGAACCTGTCAAGCTGGCTCCGCCCGATCGCCGAAGGCGACCTCGGTTGAAGTTATTGTTTCTGACGTAACCTACAATTAGAGTGAACCTTACGGTGGGAATCATGTTCGCGCCGACCCACCCATTCTCGAACGGTACTACGTTTGCGGCAAATCGCGGGTCGGCGGTTTGTGTGCTGCCGGCCGACGCGGGCTGAGCTGTTTTTAGGCGGGGAGATGGTGGGATGGTCACGCCTTCGCTGTTAATCACCGACGACGATGCGGCCTTGCGCGAAACGATGGGCGGCTTGTTCCAGCCCCGCGGCTTCCGCATTCTGATGGCGGCCGATGGTCAGGAAGCACTGCAAATCGTCGAGCGTGAAGAGGTCCATCTCATGCTGCTCGATATGCACATGCCGCGGCTGACGGGTTTGGAAACGCTTCGGCGGGTGAAGCAATTCAGATCGCTTCTGCCTTGCATTCTGCTATCCGCGCGCTGCGACGCATCTTTGGTCGAGCAAGGGCGGCGAGCAATGGCCCATTCCGTGCTCGCGAAGCCGGTCAGCCGGCAAACGCTCACTTCGGCAGTCGAGCAAGCCCTCGAAGGCGCTTATGGCTGGCGCGTTCGCTCGTAAGGCTTTCGACCTTCCGCCCTTTCGGCCCCGCGAATGCCGAGTCGACGCTTCCGCCACTGGCTGCCCGCTTGAACAAGGGCGCGAGAATTGCGGACTGTGCCTCGCGTAACGATGGCGCTCGTCACGAAAAATGGGAAAGGCGAGGAAGAGGTACGCCGCTATGAATAAGTCCTACGAAGCCGGTCGATGCAAGCCTTAGCGGCATCGATCGAGTTTCGTTCCCTGGCCCGGATTATTCATGGCGCCACGCTAGCCCGAAGCATATGCGAGGGGGCCACCGAGGCTTATCCTCGCTAGCGAGTCGGGCTACTATTTCGCAGCGTGTAGCGAATTTCCGGCGCCATGAATAGTCCGGGCTCGACGAGTCCCGGCAACAATCGCGGCAGAAAATTCGGGAACCTACCAAAATGCCGAAAACCCGTCGCGACGGCTTGGCAGACGGTTGTTTGCCCAGAACGGGCTCCTTATAATATTTGCGCAACTGTGTACTATCGGAACTAAGAGAGGGGGTTGTGGGAATTGGCCACGAAACCCAAGATTCTTTTCCTGCATGATCCGGCAGATGCCAAACGGCCCGCGGAAGCGCTGCAATCGCTGGTAAACGGCGATGTCGACGTCGAGGAAGTCGCAAGCCCCTTGCGAGCCCTTGTCCGTTTGGCTCGTGATGATTATTCCGGCATGGTCGTCATCGGCGACCATTTGGCCGAAGCGCTGCGGATCGGCAAGCTGCTGCAAAACGAGCAGATTCTCGAAGGCATGCCCGACGGAATCGTTCTGCTCGACACCGACAACACAATCGTTTGGGGCAATGGCCGGCTGCGCGATTGGAGCGGCCACGATACGGTGATCGGGATGAATTTCTATGCGGCCCTCAATAGCCCGGAAATTTTAGGGCCCGATTTCTGTCCCTTCCACTCGGCGCTTTCGACGGCCAAGGAGAGCGGCTCGACGCTCCGCTCTGCCGACAACCGCTATTTTCAGGTCCACGTCGCGCCCGTATTCGAGCGGGGCCATCCGCCGCAACACCTGATCGTCACCGTCCGCGATGTGACGAAGGAAATGCTGCAGCAGCAGAAACTGGCCGCCATCCATCAGGCCGGCATGGAGCTAGCCGATCTGACGCCCGACGATCTGGCGTGCATGACGGTCGACGAGCGCATCGAACTATTGAAGCAGAACATCCTGCACTACACGAAAGACCTGCTGCAATTCGACGTCGTGGAGATCCGTTTGCTCGACCACGCGACCGGCCGCCTCGAGCCGCTTTTGGCGGTGAACATGGATCCGGAAGCGGCCGAACGCGTGCTCTACGCAAAGTCGCACGATAATGGCGTGACGGGCTTTGTCGCCGCGACCGGCAAGAGCTACCTCTGCGAAGACACGACCCAGGACCCGCTTTATTTGGAAGGATTCAAGGGCGCGAAGAGTTCGCTGACGGTCCCGCTGATTTTGCACGACCAAGTGATTGGCACGTTTAACGTCGAAAGCCCAGAGCCGCGTGCCTTCACCGAAAATGACCTGATGTTTCTCGAGATTTTCACGCGCGACGTGGCCGTGTCGCTGAACACACTGGAATTGCTCGTAGCGGAGAAGGCCACCGCAGCCACCAAAAGCGTTGAAGCCATTCACGGCGCCGTGGCCCTCCCGGTCGACGAAATACTCAACGACGCCGTGAACGTCATGGAGCGATACATCGGGCACGAACCCGAGGTCGTCGAGCGCTTGCAGCGCATTCTGCGCAACGCTCGCGACATCAAGCAGGTGATCCACAAGGTCGGGCAGAAACTGACGCCGTCGCAAGCGATTCCGCAATCGCGGCAAACGGAAAAGCGGCCCGGCTTGCGCGGCCGGCGGGTGCTCGTGGTCGATGCCGACGAACCAGTCCGCAGCGAAGCCCACAACTTGCTCGAAAAATACGGTTGCGTCGTCGAAACCGCCCACAACGGCGCGGAAGCCCTGTGCATGGTTCGTAATTTCGGCGAAGACGAAGGAGGCTACGACTGTATCATCGCCGATATCCGCCTTCCGGACATGACCGGCTACGAGCTGATGGTCAAGTTGCAGGATCTTTTGGGCACGGTTCCGCTGGTGATGATGACCGGTTTCGGATACGATCCGGGGCATTCGATCGTTAAGGGCCGGCAAGCGGGATTGAAGTCGGTGCTGTACAAGCCGTTCCGCTTGGACCAGTTGCTCGACACGGTCGAACAAACGGTGGAGATGCCCCGGCCCCGGCCCGTTCGCCAGCCAAGCTGAGAGCAAGCATCGCGGCGCACGGCACCTTGCCGGAAGCCCCGGTCGCGAGACAAGGGCTGAGCTTTCACGTACGATGTCTCTAGCCCGCGCCCGGCAACGCTTCAACCGGCTCGTTTCACCCCGCCGATTTTTCTCATGCAGCCGATCGACCTGATCCTGCTGCTGCTGGCCCTGCTTGGCCACTGCGCATTATGGGTCGGCATTCTGAACCGAATCCATTCGGTGGGAATCAAGCGGAAGAAGGTCAATTGGGTGACCATTTTCGGACTGGCGATCCTGCCGCTGACGCCAATCGTGGTTTGCGTCGTGATGTTCGTCGGCCGAATGAATTGGGCGGTTTCACGATTGCCGGCCAAGGGGCCCTGGTGGCCGCTCGTTTATCTGGTTCCCTGCTGGGGCGTTGGCTTGGCGGTCTCGTTGCGCTGGCTGGCTCGCAAACTTCGTGGGCAGCGTCCGAACCTGCTGTTGGAGAATCACAGCCGCGACGTGGATGTTTCGGCTCGGCTTGGTTATCGGCCCGTCCGGGGCTTCGTCGGCCGGAGCCTGGGTTGGATCCCCGGCGAGCAGAGCCTTACACTCCGCGTTCAGGAAAAAACGATCGAGCTGCCGCGGCTGCCGGAATCGCTCGACGGACTGCGGATTCTGCACCTTAGCGACTTCCATTTCACCGGCCGCATTCAACCGGCTTATTTCGAAGAGGTGGTGCGGTCGGCCCTCGAAACGCCAGCCGACCTGATCGCACTCACCGGCGATTTCGTCGACAACACCGAATGCATCGACTGGCTTGCCTCGACCGTCGGCCGGCTGCAGGCACGGTTAGGAGTTTATTTCGTGCTCGGCAACCACGATCGGAAGGTCGTCGACGTGCCGCGGCTAAGGAAGACGCTTGTCGAATGCGGCTTCGTCGATCTCGGCGGCCGATGGCAGCAGTTGGAGGTCGCCGGGCAAGCTGTCGTGCTGGCGGGGAACGAATTGCCGTGGCTCGGGCCGGAGCCCGATCTTTCCAACTGCCCCGGCAATGCGGGAAAAGACTGGGTGCCGCGGATCTTGCTGGCCCACACGCCCGACCAATGGCCGTGGGCCGTCAGCAATGATTTCGATCTGATGCTGGCGGGTCACACGCATGGCGGACAGGTGTGCGTTCCGCTGGTGGGACCGATTTTTTGCCCGAGCAAGCACGGTGTCGAAATGGCTTCGGGCGTGTTTTATAAGTTGCCGACGGTGGTGCATGTCACGCGCGGCGTGTCGGGCGAATTTCCACTGCGTTGGAACTGCCCCCCGGAAGCGGCGACGCTGATTCTCCGCGCTTCGCGGCCGAGCTAAGCGCATGGCCCACCATTCAATCCCCGCGCCGCCGCTCGCTTGCGGTTTCGCGCGTCGGCGCCAGTCCGACGTTCACCGCTCGCGCGACCGCCGCAAGCGCTGGATCGACGGAAAATATGTGCCACCCTCCCCGCGCCGCCTGGGCCACGATGAGCGCCGCCGATGTCGAGCAAGCGACTCGATTCGCCGCGCATTCGACCGCGAGCTGCGCGGCCCGGATGTGATCTTCGACCGTCGCCGGCACGATTCGAAATGCTGAAAAATGCGTCTGCAATTCGTGAAACTGCGTCTTGTCGCGGACGCCGGCCAACACTTCTTGCAGCACGATCGCCGGAATTCCCAGCGACATGCCACTTTTGATCATGTGGCGTAGTGCGGCCACGGCTGACGGACCATGGCCGCGCGGCGGCTTCAGGCCGTATGCCGCTACCAGCGCCGACGTATCGAGCAAGATCATCGGCGCTTTTTCCTCGTCGCCGGTTTATTGCTTCCGGAATCGAATGCGATCGTGCCCAGCAGCCGCAAGCCCTGCACACGTTTGCGTTGGGCGATGTATTCTGCGAGCGCTTCGTTCACGGTCGCTTTCTTCGTGCGATGGCCGCCGAGCCGCAATGCTTCGCTGAGCAATTTTTCGTCGATTCCCAAATTCGTTGGCATGGCGCGAGGCAAGGGTGAGGGTGGATGAGCGGCAAGGCGCTAGCCGCCGATGTATCTTGGTGCCGGGGCGACGCGCAAAACCGCAAGCGAGCTTCAAAATCGAATGGAGTGGTCGGGCTCGCTTGCGGTTTCGCGATGTTGCCGAAACATTTCCGCAATTTGCTCCCGGTTCACCGGCTCGATCATGCCCCGCTCGCAAATAATCGCTCGGATATAGCGGGCCGGAGTCACGTCGAAAGCCGGATTATAAACATTGATCCCCATGGGAGCAGTGCGCCGGCCAAAGCCCTCAGTGATTTCTTCGGCCGAGCGCTGCTCGATCGGAATTCGATCGCCGCAATCGAGCGTGAGATCGAACGTGCTGAGCGGCGCGGCAACGTAGAACGGAATCCCATGGGCCGCGGCCAGCACCGCAACGCCATAGGTGCCGATCTTGTTGGCCGTGTCGCCATTGGCGGCAATGCGATCGGCGCCGACGACAACCGCCTGCACTCGTCCCTCGCGCATCACCTGGGCGGCCGTCGAATCGCAGATCAGCGTGACATCAATGCCGCGCTGCCGCAGTTCCCAAGCGGTCAGTCGTGCGCCCTGCAAGAGCGGCCGGGTTTCATCGGCGAACACGTGCAGTTGCTTGCCCGATTCGTGCGCCGCGAAGAAGACGGCCAGCGCGGTGCCGTAATCGGCCGTGGCAAGTCCGCCGGCATTGCAATGCGTGAGCACGCCCTGGCCGTCGCTGAAAACCGCGGCGCCATGCCGGCCGATGGCGCGGCAAATCTGCCGGTCCTCGGCGAGGATCGCGTGGGCTTCGTTCAACAATCCAGCCAGGATTTCCGCCGGGGTAGCGGCCGGACTTTCGCGCAGCAACTTCGTCGCCGCGGCATTCATGCGGTCCAAAGCCCAAAACAAATTCACGGCCGTGGGCCGGCTCGTGGCCAGATACCTGCGGGCTTCGTCGAGGCGCGCGAGACACGACGCACCGCCGAGCTGGGGATTCAACCCCTCATCCCCGGCCCATCTCCCGCAAGGGGCGACGGGAGAAAGCGCCGCCGGTTGCAGTGCGATGCATACGCCATAGGCCGCGGCAATGCCGATCGCCGGCGCGCCGCGAACGCGCAAATTGCGAATCGCCTCCCACACGGTTTCGACATCGCGACATTCCAAATGCACCAACTCTGCCGGCAACCGAGTCTGATCGATAAGTCGCAAAAACCCATCGACGCCCCCGACCCAATCGAGCGTCGCCAACGTGGGCGCTACGCTGCTTGAAGCGGCAACCGGTTGTCCACCCGCGCTTGTCTCGGCAGCTCGCTTGCGGTTTCGCGCGTCCATCCGTAACTCCCTCCCCCCCCTCACCCTCCGCCTCACCCGATTTTCGCGCACGGCATTCCGAACGTTTCCGCGACGGCTTGGTTCGTAACGGCATGGTCCATGATATTGATTGCCCGGGCGATCGGCGGGAGCGATTTTGCGGCGGCAATCAAACCGCGGTTGGCCAATTGCAGAGCCCAGGGAAGCGTCACGTTGCACAATGCGTACGTGCTAGTGCGGCCCACCGCGCCCGGCATATTGGTCACGCAATAGTGCAGCACTTCGTCGACCAGGTAAACCGGTTCGCTGTGCGTCGTCGGCCGGCTGGTTTCGACGCAGCCGCCTTGATCGATGGCCACGTCGATAATCACGCTGCCGGGTTTCATCAGCTTGAGATCCTCGCGCTCGATGAGGCGAGGAGCTTTTGCGCCGGGAATCAGCACGGCGCCGATCACGAGATCGGCGCGGTTCAACTGTTCGCGGATCGTATGCCGATCGCTGAACAGCACATCGACATTGGCCGGCATGATGTCGTCGAGATATCGCAGGCGGTCCATGTTGACGTCGAGCAGGCAGATGTCGGCGCCGAAGCCGGCGGCCACTTTGGCGGCATTGGCCCCGACGATTCCGCCGCCGAGGATCGTGATATGGGCCGGGGCGACGCCGGGAACGCCCCCCAGCAATATCCCACGGCCCATCTGCGGCCGTTCGAGATATTTGGCCCCTTCCTGAATGCTCATTCGCCCGGCGACTTCGCTCATCGGCGTCAAGAGCGGAAGCCGGCCTTGATCGTCACGCAAGGTTTCATAAGCCACGGCCGCGGCGCCGGTGGCGAGGAACGTTTCGGTTAGCTGCCGATCCGCCGCGAAATGGAAATACGTAAACACGATCTGCCCCGAACGAATCATCCGCAATTCGGGCGGCAACGGCTCTTTCACCTTCAAGATCAGATCGGCCTCGGCAAACACTTCTTGGGCCGAATCGACCAAGCGAGCCCCTTGCTGCCGATAGAGTTCGTCAAGAATTCCAGAGCCGATGCCGGCGCCGCGCTCGACGAGCACCTGATGCCCGGCCCGAACGAGCTCTTCCACACCGACCGGCAAAATGCCGACGCGATATTCGTCGCGCTTCGTTTCCTTAGGCACGCCGACGAGCATTGGTTGATGGGCGGGGGCTGGGGTGTGGGGCGTGGTTCGACAACGGCGATCGTCGGAGGCGCGAAACCGCAAGCGCGGGGCGACACGCTCCCGAGATCGAGGCTTCTATCAAGGCTGTGGGCCTGTAGCCCTCAGAGGATGTGAAAGAATGGGGACGGGCACCTTCGGGGAGCCCATTGGTTCGCGGTTCTTTCGACCGAGTTCGGAGCCGGTCCCCATTCTTTCACAAGCTCTCAGGCCTGTATCCTTTCACAATCGTTGTCGGCGGTCCATATCCCCATGTGTTTTCGACGAAGGATCGCCGCCCCTTTTCTGCGCGCTAGGGCGCTGCACGAAGAATTGCTCTCGCGACTCGGCGCGATTTCAAATCGGCTCGAGTGTCCGCCAGAACCGCCAGCGGGCGTTCGCCCGTGGGACGCACCGCTCCCGAGGCAGCGTGGTTTTTGTTACGATGAGCCGATCCGCAACCGCGCACTTTACACGAAGAAATGTCGTATGCCCTCACAAGATCCCACCTTGCCGATTGAGGTCGATTGCCGGACGGTTCAGGCCGCCCGAGATGCGGGCGAAGATTTCTTGTTCGTCGATTGCCGCGAGCCGGATGAATTCGCTCAGGTGCGGATCGACGGAACTTCGCTGGTGCCGATGCGCGAAATTCCCAGCAGGATTGTCGAACTGGCCGGCGAGCCGCAACGGCGGATCGTTGTTCACTGCCACCATGGCGGCCGCAGCTTGAAAGCGGCCAATTGGTTGCGGCAGAACGGCTATCCCAACGCGCAAAGCATGGCCGGCGGCATCGACGCCTGGGCCCTGGAAATCGAGCCGGGAATGCGGAGATACTAAGCTAGGGTTAGGGGGCAGCGTGAGGGGTCAGGGATGCAAACGCGTCGTCCAGTTAGGCCCTAACCATACCCCCTAAACCTGCCCCCTAACTAAGCCGGTCGCGGTAGCGCGCGCTGACGCGCTGCAACAGGGCTCGTTCTTCGGGGGAGAGAGCATCGAGGCCGACGTCCTTCACGCGGGCAAGCACTTCATCGACGCGGCGTTCTTCGTCTTCCTCGATTTGGCGGAGACGGCGCTGCTTCTGCTCGCGGCGCTGCCGCAGCCAGCGGCGCAGCGGCCCCGGCTCGCGACGCGCGACATCGCCCGGCCGCTCCAGGCTGGTGTAGCCTTGCGAAAAATCATAGCCGAGCAAATCGGCATCGCGATCGTCGTCGTTCAGCTTCAGAATCTCGTGCCGAGCCATGAAGAACAGATAGAGCGACACGAGCGACAATGGAAACCACGGCGGCACCAGCAGTCCGACCTTCGAGTCGAGCAATCCCCAAACCCACAGCCCGAGAATGCAAACCAGCCCGCCGAACCGGGCGACCATCACCACCGCATCTTTCTCGCCCATCGTCGGCCGCAGCCCGGCACAAATCGCCCGCCCGGCATCCATTGGCAGCGCCGGCAGCAGGTTGGCTAGGATCAAGAGCCAGTTCCACCAGAAGGCCATCTTCAGAATCACAACGCCAAAACCGCCGACGACTAGATTCTGCGGCACAAGCGGCGAGAACAGCAGATCACGCACGTCTGCCTTCGAGAGAAGCAACGCCGGGGTGACGATCAGCAGCACTAATAGGTTCGCAACCGGGCCCGCGGCCGCTGCCATCAATTCGCGCCGGGCATCCTGCGGAACGCTGATCGGCGCTAAATCGCCCAGCGGCGAAATCACCACGCGCTCGCAAATCCCTCCCAGCCGAGCCGCGGCCGCTAAATGCCCAATCTGGTGGATCAGAAGGCTCGCAAACCAAATCACGATCGCCAGCAAGCCGTAGCCGACCAACTCCTGCTCGGGCGTTGCGCGCGAGGCGACATACATGATCGTCATCGCCACCGCCAGGCAACTGGCGTGCAATCGAACGGGCACGCCGAGCCAGCGGCCCAGATTCAATGTCCAACTGGAAGCATCGCGCATGGAAAGCAGTCCGTGCGGCAGAGGAAGTGGCGCTGGGATGCGAACGAAAACTCGATTTTTGTAGGATTCCGCCCCGGCCTTCGTGCGCTCGCCCGCACCGCTTGCCAAACCATCACGGGACGGAATCCTCAGCGTCCTATTCTACCAACCGGAAATTTACTAGCAAATCGCGGACCGGCGGCCACGCTAGCATCGCCTCTCGGCTGCTGCTTCGGCCGATACTATGAGGCCCGGCCAATGCTACAATGCGGCCGACCCTTAAAAAGCGATTCCGCAAGGAAACGAAGTCATGCGGCCTGAACCCGAGTTGTTGCTGGAGACGCGGCGATTTCGCGTCGTGCGGCATGCGCAGCCGCTGGCCGACGGAACGATCCACCATCGCGAAGCGGTCGTGCATCCGGGGGCGGTGGTGATCGTCGGTCTGATCGAGCCGCGGCAGGTTGTGCTGATTCGCAACTATCGAATCGCGGTGGATGAAGAATTGCTCGAATTGCCGGCCGGCACGATCGATCCCGGTGAGGACCCGCTCGAAACGGCCCGCCGCGAATTGGCGGAAGAGACCGGCTATCGGGCGGACGCGTTCCGCCGCCTGACCGATTTCTGGGTTTCGCCCGGAATTCTCAGCGAGCGGATGCATCTGTTTCTGGCGACCGGCTTAAGGCCTGGCCCGGCAGCCCCGGAAAAAGGGGAGCAGATCCGGCCGCTCGTGGCCGATTGGGACGAAGCCCTGGCAATGATCGACCAACAGAAAATCCGCGACGCCAAAACACTCGCCGGACTGCTCTATTACGACCGGCTGCTACGGCTCGGTTCAGGCGCAAGTTAGTGTAGTGTCTGCGAGATCGCGAACACGCCTCGCCGGCTTCCTTTCTCACCACTGAGTCACAGAGAACGCCGAGACGACAAGACCGACCCCACGGCTCATATGCTTCACAGCCTGCGTCGGGGGTGATGTTCTCGCTGTTCTCGGTGGCTCTGTGGCTCTGTGGCTCTGTGGTTAGCCATTTTCGATGTTGCCGGCGTCAATGTGTGCCCGCGAATGGGATCTCATTCAAATGAACGCCGAGCGTGGCGAGCGACACCTTTTCCAATTCCGCGGGGTCGCCTTGCAAATGGATCGTGCGGTGGAGATGGTCGATGAAATGGCCGGGGACCAGTTCGGCGGCGGGCGAAGACGTTTCCAGTTCGTAGAAATGGCCAAGCTGTTTGCCGCCGCTCGGCGGCGGACCGTCGTTGTAGCTGTTCACCACGTCGCCGGCATACGGATGCTCTTGAATCTTCCAGGCTGAATTGACGTAGTCGGTGTCGTCGCTTGGCAGACTGTATTGGATCAGCGTCAGCACGTGGTTAGCTGCGTCGTAGCTGCCGAAGGTCGGCTTGGCCCGGCGCGGACTGATGCCGATCTTGCTGCGGTACTTTGCATCGGCCTTGAAATAGACGACGTTGTCTTGCAGCTTCAAGCGATCGGGCGGCACTTGGCCGAAATAATCCGACGTTACAGGTGTGCCGAGTTCCGCATCGCTGCCGGCTTTGATGGGCACAAGGATCGTCGCGGCCGGCGAGGCGTTGAACATGCCCATGCTCCACAGCGACAGCAGCCCGGTTCCCTTCTTCCACGGTTTTTGGCCGGCATTGGTAAGCCGGTTGATCGATTCGAAGCCGACGATTTTCAGTCCCGCCACGGCATCGACGCCCAAGTCCTTCCACACGTCGGCCGCCGGAAGCAGGAGCAAATCGCGATCGATGCGCACGTCGAACTTCGTGCCGGAATAATTCGTGAGATGAAAATCCTTGCGGAGCACGACGCGATTTCCCGTTTGGCTCACCAGGTCGAACGCTTCGGTGTCGAACGGGGCCGGCGTGAACCAATGTTCGAGATCGAACTTGGTTTTCGGGGCGAAGAAAATCGAAAACTGGCCCCCTTCCGGGCCGAGCCAAAGCCGGTCTTCGCCGCCAAAGGCATTGATGTGCTTGGCCACTTCGCCCGACGCGATCAGTTCGCGATTGATCCAGCCGAAGCTCGGGCCGCCGTTGCCGCCGCTCGTGCTGGTCATGATGCGGCCCTGCAATGCGGGCAACACCGCCACCACGGCATCGCCGTCGGAGAGCACGATTGGCTTCTTGCCGTGCGAATCGAGAAACTGAAGATCCTCGGCGAATGTTTTCGGAGCGGACGAAGCCAATTGCTGAGCGGAAGCGACTCCAGTGCCGGCAACGACGGCGGACAACAACAGGGCGAGCGATAGGATCGTGGTGTGCATGGGAGGAAAGGGTGAGGGTGAGGGTGAGGGGACAGAAAGGACGAGGGCGTTCGCTATTTCGCTAGTTGCACACAATCGAGCCCGAAGAAATGGGCGGGGGCGCGGGCGGCGTGGTTCGCGCCGACGACTTCCACACGCAGCGTGTATTTGCCGTCTTTGGGCGCGAACGTGCCTAGCTCGATCGGGCCGCTGGCGATGGCGGTCGCGTCGTAGGCGTCGTAATCCTTGCCGGCGGTTTGGCCATCCACTTGGAATCGCAGAATTCCGTAGTCGTAGCTTTTGGTCGCGTAGAGCGTCAGTTGCCGCGGTTGATCGCCGGAAGCCGGAAATTGCAGTTCGACGAAATCGCCGTTCTTTTTCGCTTGCACGAACAATTGCTTGCCGCCGCTCCACATGCCGCTTTGCAGCCCGGCGTCTTGGGCAGAGATTTGCAGCCCCGGCGAATGGGCCACAATCGGCATCGTCTCGCACTCGATGGCCCCGCCAATTTTGTATTTGCTCGGATCGATCGGCGCCGCCTTGATGGCCGCGGCCGCCTCGGCCGGCTGCGGCGGCCGATTGCTCTTCGCCCCGGGTCGGCCATACCAAAACGTAGCCACGGCGTAATCGATCCGCGTGTCGGCCCAATTCCAGATTTCCATGTTGTGCCGCAGCTCACCGCGAAACGGAATCGCATCGAGCAACCGCAGCCTCGATGTGGTCGTGTAGCCCCGCCAGTCTTGCCCGGAACTATCGCGCTGCGGCATGGAGATGAACGGCGAGCTGAAAAACCCGGCCATGCCCCACGCATAGCCGTAGTAATCCTCCGTGCCGGTGCCGATTTGCGATGGCACGCGTTCGCCGTCGATGGCGATGCGTTCGTCTCCTTCGCCGTACCATGCCGACACATCGCTATGCACCGTAAGCGTGTCGCCGACATACAGGCCGCGTCCGGTGATTTCGATGTAATTCCAATCGAAGATGGGGCGCGTTTTCATGCCCAATTCGCAGTGCCAGTTGGCGTGGAAGTGCAGCGAGCGATCGTCCCACTTCCACGGCTTGGTATCCGCGGCGAGCCCGATGTTGAGCGACTTCTTTCCGACGTTTTTCAACGTTAGCCGGCCCGATTTTTCGTACGGCATGACCCAGCGTGCCGTCAGCGTGCCGCCCGGTTCGACCGTGCGGTTCCAATCCATCACGGGATTGAGCCGCACGCCGGCCCCAAAAAAATCGCCGATCGGGCACCAAATCGTCGATTCGCCGTCGAACGTCCCTTCGAGCACCAGCGACCGCAACGCCAGCGGCGCATCATTCGGATCGATTTGCACTTGAAGCCCGCGAACCGCGCCGGAACCGGCGGGAAAGTCGATCGAGGCCTCCGCGCCGGGGGCAAGCGTTCTGCGAAGCGCCGGTCCGGCGTTCACAGTCGGCTTGAAGTCGAGCGACTCGAGCGGATGGCGAGCGTGAAACTGAATTCCGAAATCGGCCTTTGAAAACGTCGTGACCTCTGTGCCCGGCTCGTACATCCGGTAATTGATCACGTAATAAAATGGCACTTGATCGAGCGTGATTTTGCAGCTTTTCGCAAACGGAATCGGCAGATACATATCCCCCGCCACGCCGCGCCGGCCCTTATAGCTGGGCTTCGACTGTTCCGCGAATCGCACGTCGTTCCACGCCACAAACGCTAGCGGCGGGGCGACGAATCCTTGCCCGCAAACAAGATCGTTGAATTTTGCTTCGATCGCCGGCTTCGTCGCTCCGTCGAAATAGAAGCGGATCCGCATTGAATCTTTTTCGGCCAACAGCGGGGCCCAAAATCGCGTGATCGCCCCGGGCCCCTGATCGTCGAGGATCACCCATTCCTTGCGGCCCTCGTTCGTTTCGGTGCGGATGAACTGGCCGTAGTCGGTGTTGGAATGCCACGTTGCAGCGTTCGCCGGATCGTTCTTCCGCCGATCGTGGCTGCTCGCCTCGCGCAGCGCATACGCCGGCGATGGCCAGCGCGCGTTCGAGTCGCGATCGGTCATCTCCTCCAACAACGACCGCACCGTGACGACCGGCCGAGCGTTCGTGTCATCTGCCGCCGCCGCGACCGCCAGCCCCGCAACCAACAGCATCGCACCGAAAGCTATTCCACACGCAATCGTTTTCATCGCCATCCCTTCAACAACGGTTCCACGAGTAACGTCGAATCGCCCCGTCCGCCCGCCCAATTCTGTCTCGCCGTGCCGCGCGGAGCAAGCCGCGTCGCGCAAAGCGGCCCGGCGTCAGCCCTCGCTTCTCTCCGCGTCCTTCGCGACGCCGCGTGAGCCCGCTTCGTCTGAACCGCCTCCAGGCCGCCACCGACGCCGCGGGGATTGCGTTTTGCCGCTCACGGATTAAATTAACATTTCCCACCTGTTCGGCGGAGAACGATAGTTATTTCGGCCCAGTGCCATATCGCTCCGCTCCATCCAGCCACCTTTCCCTCCAAATTTTTCTTCTTTTTCTTGGAGTGATTCCGCGCATGACGACTTTCACCCGCCTCTCTGTGTTCGTTGCAATCCTTTCGGCGGTGGCTGTTGCGACCGCCCAAGCCGCGGAAAGCAAGCCAAAATTCGAAAGCCCGGTCGTCACGTCGCGAACCCCCGGCCATGCCGTCGACATTGATGCCGATATCGCCGGCGCCAAGCAGCTCTATTTAGTCGTCACCGATGCCGACGACGGCATTGCCGCCGACTGGGCCGATTGGGGCCAAGCCCGATTGGTCGGCACCAGCGGCGAGAAGAAACTATCCGACCTGCACTGGCGATCGGCGAGCTCCGGCTGGGGCCAGCCGCATACGAATCTCAACGTCAATGGCCGCCCGATGAAAATCGACGGCCAGCCGGTTGCCTACGGCATCGGCACCCACTCCGATTCGCTGATCGTCTACGATCTGCCCGCCGGATACACGCGGTTCAAAGCCCATGCCGGCATCGACAACGGCGGGAGCGACCAGGGCAATCCGTCGCCGTCGAGCGTGAAGTTTCTGGTCTTCACCGACAAGCCTCCGCATCGCTTCTTGGCCGCCATGAGCAGTGGTGGCGGTGGCGGCGGCGGCGGGCAAGTCGATCACGATCCGGCCAAAGCGACTAGTTATCTGGATGTCGCCGACGGCCTCGAGGTGACCCTGTTCTGCTCCGAGCCGCAAATGACCAACCCGACGAATATCGACATCGATCCGCAGGGGCGCGTTTGGGTGTGCGACGTGCAAAACTATCGCGGGCACGAGGGCCTTCGCAAAGCCGGCGATCGGATTCTCGTCATGCAAGATACGAAGGGCGAAGGGCATGCCGATAAAATTACAACCTTCTATCAAAACCGCGACATCGATGCGGCGATGGGCGTTTGCGTGCTGGGCGACAAGGTGCTCGTCTCCTGCTCGCCAAACGTCTGGGAATTCACCGTCGGCGCCGATGGCAGCGTCGCCAAAAAAGAAGCCTTGTTCACCAACACTGGCCGCCAACAGCACGACCATGGCGCGCACACCTTCGTGTTCGGCCCCGACGGCAAGCTGTATTGGAATTACGGCAACGAAGGCCATTCGGTACACGATTCTGCCGGCAAGCCGGTCGTGGACAGGGAAGGCAACGTGGTGAATGACAGCGGCCGGCCGTATCGCGACGGCATGGTGTTCCGCTGCAATATGGACGGCAGCCATTTCGAAACCCTGGCCCACAATTTCCGCAACAACTACGAAGTATGCGTCGATAGCTTCGGCACGATGTGGCAATCCGACAACGACGACGACGGCAATCGCGGCGTGCGGATCAACTACGTCATGGAGCACGGCAACTACGGCTACACCGACGAAATGACCGGCGCCGGCTGGAATCAGTATTATCTAGGCCAGCCCAAGGAAACGCCGCTCCGCCACTGGCATTTGAGCGACCCGGGCGTGGTGCCGAACCTTTTGCAAACCGGCGCCGGCGCACCGTGCGGCATCACCGTCAACGAAGGCGATCTGCTGCCCTCGGTGTTTCACGACCAAATCATCCATGCCGATGCCGGGCCGAGCGTCGTCCGGGCCTATCCGGTCACGAATGACGGCGCCGGCTATAAAGCCGAGATCGTCGATATCCTGAGCGGGACGCGGAATCGCTGGTTCCGGCCGGTGGATGTGTGCATCGCGCCCGATGGTTCGCTGTTCGTGGCGGATTGGTACGATCCGGGCGTCGGCGGGCATGCCCAGCAAGACACCGAACGCGGCCGCATCTTCCGCGTCGCCCCGAAGGGGAGCAAGTATGTGGTTCCGAAGTTCGATTTCAACACGATTGCCGGGGCGATCGAGGCCCTAAAAAATCCGTGTCTTTCGGTCCGCTACATGGCTTGGACCCGCCTGCACGCCGCCGGCGCTGAAGCCGAGCCGGCGCTTGAAAAGCTCTATCAATCCGACAACCCGCGTTTCCGCGCCCGCGCGTTGTGGCTGTTGAGCAAGATCGAAAGCCACGCGGCCAAGCATATCGAAATCGGGCTCAAGGATTCGAATTCCGATATCCGCATCACGGCCTTGCGGGCCGCGCGCGAATTGGCGGACAGCGACGCGGGGAGCAGCGTGCTGCCGATCGTCGCCCAATTGGTCCGCGATCCGTCGCCGCAGGTGCGGCGCGAATGCGCGATCGCGCTGCGGCATAATCCGTCGCCACAAGCCGCCGAGTTGTGGACCGACTTGGCCATCCAGCACGACGGCCACGATCGCTGGTATCTCGAGGCGCTGGGGATCGGCGCCGACAAGCAATGGGATTCGTTTTTTGCCGCCTGGCTGAAGCGCGTCGGCAACGATTGGAACACGCCCGGCGGGCGCGACGTCATCTGGCGCAGCCGCAGCAAGCAAGCGATTCCCTACCTCGCCAAGCTGATTCTCGACCCGGCGACCGACGAAGCCGATCGCACACGTTATTTCCGGGCCTTCGATTTTCAAACCGACCCGTCGAAGGATTGGGCGCTCCTCGGATTGCTCGGCGGTCATAGTCCGCAGCAAGCGGCGATCAATTCGCTGGCATTGGAACAACTGCACGGCAACGTTCCCAACACGCCCGAAGTGAAGTCGATCATCGAGCAAACGCTCAACGGTTGCCGCGGCACGGAGCAGTTTATTGATCTCGTGTCGGCATTCCACGTCACCGATCGCGGCCCCGACGTGCTGGCCATCGCGCTCGACCAATCCACGACCACCCTCGGCGTCAAAGCCGCCCAGCAGCTATTGCGCAGCGGGCAGCAGGATTTGTTCAAGAAGGCGCTCGCGGGCGACGAAGCCACGGCTCTCAAGGCGGCCACCGTTTTGGGCCTCTCGCAAGAACGGGGCGTCGTCGGACTGCTCGAGCCCGTGGCCCTCGACGCCGCTCGGCCGCAAACGGTGCGCAATGCCGCCGTCGAAGCGCTTGGCCGGAGCCGGCTGGGCGAGCAAGCCCTCGCCGGATTGGCGAGCAAAGGAAAAGTGCCGGTCGAAATTCAGTACTCGGTCGGCAAGGCATTGAGCGGCTCGAGCGATCGCCGTATTCGCGACATGGCGGCGAAGTATATCAAGCTGCCCGACGTGGCCGGCGGAAGCCATCTGCCGCCGCTCGCCGAGTTGGCCAAGCGCCGCGGCAACGCCGCTCACGGCAAGATTGTGTTCAACACCACCGGCACGTGCGTCAAATGCCACACGATCAACCACGTCGGCAAAGATGTCGGCCCAAATCTTTCCGAAATCGGCAACAAAGCCACGCACGATTTCCTCTACGAATCGATCCTCTTCCCCAGCGCCGCCATCGCCCACAACTACGAAACATGGCGGCTCGAACTGGAGAACGGCAACGTCGTGACCGGCATCATCGTCAGCGAAACGAAAGACGCGATTTCGATCAAAACGGCCGAGGCCATCGTGCAAACCTACAAGCCGAGCGACATCGAAAGCAAAACGCAGCTCAAAGTGTCACTAATGCCCGCCGATCTGCAAAAACTAATGACGACCGAAGACTTGGTCGACGTCGTCGAATATCTGACGACGCTCAAGAAGGCGCAGTAGGAGCGTGGCCACTCGACCGCCCGGCGGATTGGACGGCGTTGGTGAACGCGGCCGAGACCGACCAAGAGCTGGCGGCACTACGGCAGAGCATCGCTCCCGGCAGGCCGCGATGGCAGGATGAAATCGCAAAGCGATTGGGATTGGAGTCGAGTTACCGGGCGAATGGATGTCCGCGAAAGGCGGGCAGGCGAAGAGCGTGCGGTAATTCGCAACGCACGACCCGCAAATCGATGCCGCCCATAGTACCAATATCGGACCCGCCCCGCTTTTTCCCTCAACGCCCGCTCCGCGGCGCCACCCGACTCGTTCCGCCACAAACTCGACCAGCGCCAATCCTCGGCGCGCTCCACCAACCCGGCCCGCGGCGAGTTCCGCTCGACGTAGCGGACCACCATGTAAAAATGCTCGTCGCCCCCTATGGGAAAGGCCTTGAATCGGTTGAAGCGGCCTTCGTATAGATGACCAGTGCCGCACGTGTGATAATGGGCCTGCCAGCGCATCGTGTGCGCGTGGGCCAGCCAGCGGAGGAAGTCGGTGCCGTCCTTGGTCGGGCGGAGAACGAAATGCCTGTGGTTGGGCATCACCCAGTCGGCAAACATCTCGACGGGAAAGTGCTCGTGCGCCTCGACCAGCACGCGCTCGAAGGCCAGATCGTCGGTCTCCTTTTGGAACAGCGGCAACCGGGCGACCGCCCGATTGAGGGCGTGATAAATCAAATCCTTCGGGGCTGGGCGGGCGATCCGCGGCATGGTCGCCAAGCGAGCATGCAAGGTGGCCCCGTCCAGAACAAAGAGCAGCGTCCCCTGGTATGTCCCCAAAATCCTTTAAATCAATAAAAAAGGACCGTCCCAGCGCTTCTATTGGAGGAGTTTGCCCAACCCTCAAATAGGAGATACTGGGCTGACCACTCGAACCAAGAAACAGAGACCGACGCGCTCCACAAAGCGGTTCATTGGCAAGCCGGCGGGGCAGAAAGCGGAAAAAACGACTATCGCGATAGAGCCGGCCATTGCTGACCGCCCCTCGCACGGATCCGTACGTGCGGAACTACCGCATACGGCTCTTACCTTGGATGCAAACGATTAAACCGCACTCCGGGATAGGGATGTAAGATTCTTGGCGT
>DATAWG010000031.1 GCA_036267355.1 Pirellulales bacterium
CGGACGATCTGGACGACCTTCAATGTGAGGCCAACCGCGTCCTGAATTCCCTCCACGACGACGACAAATTCCTTCGCTCGGCATTCGCCCACTGCAAACTCCCGCTCTAGCCCGATGGCTCATTCCCAACGCAAAGATCAATAAGGGGTCTGCAATTGATGATTTTCTGGGAGGTACCGCAGTTAAGACAGCTGGAGCCCCCCCTTCTGGCGACGCTTGGCGGACGAGGCCATATTGTAGGACTCCCCGGATTTTGGGATAGTTCGCCGCGATTTCGTCCGGGTCGCGGCCGGCGTTCGTCCCCGCAGGTTCTGCAGGAATCCGGCCGCGGCGATTGCGATCTTTTTTCCTAGGGTTGCAGGCATGTCATCGGTTGATTCGATGCCCAACGAATGTCTGTGGGGAGAACGCCCGGTTGGCCGGCGTTTTGCGCCCTGGCGTGATTGGGAGTTTTGGGCTTTGGCTGCGGCATCGCTGTTGCTTTACGGCACGCGTTTGACCGCCATTCCGATCCGTGGAGAGGAGACTCGCCGGGCCGAAGTGGCTTGCGAAATGATTCAGACCGGCGATTGGATCGTGCCTCGGCAGCAAGGCGAGCCGTTGTTGAGTCGCCCGCCGTTGGGAAGTTATCCAATCGCCTTGGCGGCGATGTTGTTCGGCGATTGTTCGTTGCTGGCCGTGCGCTTGCCCTCGGTGATTGCAACGTGCCTGACCGTGCTGTTGATCTATGGCTATGGGCGATTATTTTTGTCGCGGCTTGGGGCATTTGCGGCGGGTTTGGCCTACGCCACGATGGGACAAGTTCTCGTGTTGGGCCGCATGGCCGAAACGGAAGCGACCTTCACGCTCCTGCTGAGCGGCGCTCTCTTGGTTTGGCATTGCGGTTATTGCCGATCTTGGCCGCGACCGTGGCCATGGTTTGCCGGCTACGGCCTTGCGGCGCTGGCCGCGCTGGCCAAAGGACCGCAAGCGCCCGTCTATTTTGCGGCGCCGGTCGGCTTGTTTCTGGCGTCGCGGCGCGACTGGCGAACGCTGCTCGGGCGCTGGCATCTGGCTGGGCTGGCGCTTTTCATCGCGATGGTCGGGCTGTGGCAGGTACCGTTTCTGGCCCACATGGGTTGGCCGGCTGCGAAAACCATGTGGCTCGGCGACGTGGCGATGCGGTTTGCAGACACACGCTGGCAGACGATCGCTTTGCATTTGCTCGAGTATCCATTGGAGATCGCGGTTTGCACGTTGCCCTGGTCGCCGCTGTTGCTGGCTTATCTGCCGAAACAATCGCGCCGCTCCCTGGCGGCAACTCCCCATGTGCGATCGCACATCGCGTTTCTTTCGATCGCGATTGGATTGGCGTTTGCCACCTGCTGGGTGGTGCCCGGGGCGAAGGGCCGCTACTTCATGCCGCTCTATCCGTGCATCGCTTTGTTGGTCGGATTAGCCGTCGAACAGATCGCACAGCCGGCCGCAGCGCCATGGCAGCGACGCGGATGGAAATGGTTTCTGCTTGGCAAGGCCGCATTGGCGTTCGGCGCCGCTGTCGCGGTTGTTGCCATTCAATTCATCGGGCAATTTCGTCAGCTCGGCTTGCTACAACCGAACTGGTTCGTCGCCGTGTATGCGACCGGAACGCTTATCGTGGGAACCTTGCTGATCCTCACCTGCCGCAGCATTAGAGCGAGTCGGATTCGCGTCGCAATCTTGAGCGTGACAGCGTTCATCGGCATTTCGTATGTCGGCGTGATTTTGAACGTGACCGCGGCAACAGCCGAAGACCCGACGCCGGATGTGGCTCAATTGAAACGCAAGCTGCCCACCGGTGCCCGGCTGGTGAGCTTCGGGCTTGTGGAAACGCTGTTCACATTTCTCTATCGCCAGCCGATCGAAGAGCATCCCTGGCCGAAATCGGCAAGCGAACTCGGCCCGGCCTGCGACTATTTTTGCTTTACGTGGGATCGACCGTTGCCGCCTTCGCTGCCATTCGGCTGGCAAATCGAGGGAGTGATTCCCTGCGATCGGGTGCGGCACGATCCGCCGTTGAAGAAGGTAATCGTCGGCCGGCGGATCCATTCGCTGGCGAACGAGACAGGAATGATTCACTGATGTCGCGAATGAATCGCTTCGCGGCTTGGTCGCGCCTTCCTGGCTAACGCTTCGGACCAGTAGGGCTCGGGAAAAAGTAGCCCGAAGCATTCGCGAGGGGAGCCCGAACGCCGATCGTGTTTTTCCGCACACCGTTACCGAAGATCCCGGACCGTTCCATGGAATCCCCTCAGCCGAACCAAACCGTGCATCGAGCTCGTCCGGCCATTGAACGATGGCTGCGGATCGCGATTGCCGCTTGGATCGCGCTAGCAATTGCTGGGAGCGTGAAGAGCATCGTCGAACCGCGGCTTCACACGGTTTACACCACGTTCTCCGGTGCGTCGCGTGATTCGTGGTCGGGCCACAGCTTGTATCTCGAACGCGAGTTTTTCTACAGCCCGGCATTTGCGGTCGCAATGACGCCCCTGGCGTTGCTGCCCGATTGGCTTGGCGGCGTCGTTTGGACCTGGTTGAGCTGCGGTCTGCTGTTCTTTGCTTTGCGCGTTTTTTATCGCACCGTGTTGCCGGCGTCGACGTGGCCGCCGCGCGCGGAGGGACAATTTCAACTGCTGGCATTGCTCGGCACGGTGCGGAGCATCTGGTCGGGCCAGAGCAATGCGATTTTGGTTGCGATGGTGTTGTGCGCCGCGGTGGAATTTGTTCGCGGCCGATGGTGGCGTGCGGCGATTTGGCTGGCGGCCCCGATTCACATCAAAGTCTGGCCAGCCGTCGTTGGCGGGTTGTTCACCGTGCAGGCGCCTCAGCGGTTGGCAAGACGGTTGGCGGCGTGCACGGTCGGTTTGGGATTACTACCGTTTCTCGTGCAACCGCCGGCGGCCGCGGCCAGTCAGTATGTCGGCTGGTATCGCTGCCTCGTGAATCGGCAGGCGGGCGGTGGGCGATACACGGGCTACCGCGATGCTTGGACCATTTGGGAGCAATTCCACGCCGTCGACGCCCGGGCTTACATGCTCTGGCAAGTTGGAGCCGGTCTGGCAGTGTTGGGATGGTGTCTTTGGCAGCGCCACCGCGGCTTGCAGCGGCGGCAAATCGCAATCTACACGATCTGCGCTTGGAGCATTTGGCAGTTGCTATTGGGTCCGGGCACGGAACGCCTGACCTACAATCTGATCGCGCCGGGGCTGGCGTGGGGCGTGTTGACTTGCTTCTACACTTGCGGGCCTCGGCGGCTGCTGCGGCGCATGTGGATCACGGCCGCGTATCTCACGACCTATCTCCTCGGCGTCGGTGGGGTCGAACGGTTCTTGATGCAATGGTGCCCCGCCGCCACGGCGCTGGAGCCGATCGGAGTGTTGATTTTTGGGCTGTGGCTGGTGCGACATGCGAGTTCGGAAGAACCCTGGCCGCTAGCCGAAATTCCGCGCCCCTTCGCAGAAGCCACGCCTGCGAGGAGCCACGGCCAAGCCGCGTAGCGGAACGAACGGGGCGAGCCATCCACATGTGACGCTAGCAAGCGGCAGGTACAGCAGTGTGTGCCAGTGGCACATGGACGCCGGTTGGAGCTAGAGGGCCCGGCGGGTGCGGCGCGGGGCGCGGCTGCGGCCCAACAGCGGCGGGACGGGGCGCGGTTTCGGCGGTTCTTCGGGTTGAACGTCGAGCGGATCGCCAAGGTCGCCGAAATCCTCGCGGGAATTCGGCGCCGCACTGCCGTCGCCGACCGGTTTCGCGCGGCTCGTGGCCTCGAAGCCCGGCAGCTCGTCGCGCGTCAGCAGCCGATCGATGCGCATTTCGATTCGCGTCAGCTCATTGCCTTCTTCGGGCGTGACGAACGTGTAGGCCACGCCCTCGCGGCCCATGCGGCCGGTGCGGCCCACGCGATGCACATAATCATCGCAGAACTGCGGAATGTCGTAGTTGATGATGTGTGAAATGCCGCTGACATCGATGCCGCGGCCAACCACGTCGGTCGCCACCAGATAGCGGACCTTTCCTTCGCGGAATTGCGCCATCACGCGGTCGCGGGCATTTTGTTGCAGATCGCCGTGGATGCAGGCGGCGCCGGTCAGCTTTTTCGCCAACCGCATGTACACCTTGTCGGTGCCGCGCTTCGTGCGGCAGAAGATGATCGCCTGCTTCGGATCCTCCCGGGCAACGAGCCGCTCGAGCAAATCGAATTTCCGCTCCGGATCGACCGTGAAATAAAACTGCTCGATCGTCTCGACCGCAATATCGTGCGACGAGAAATTGAGCGACTCGGGATCGCGCATGTAGCGTTTCGAGAGCCGCTCGACCGGCGGCGGAACGGTGGCGCTCAACAACAGCGTTTGCCGCGATGCGGGGCAATTGCGCAGAATTCGCTCGATGTCGGGCCGAAAGCCGATGTCGAGCATGCGATCGGCTTCGTCCAATACGGCGATCTTCAAGTCGCCAAGCGGCAACGTGCCGCGGCCCATGTGATCGAGCACTCGGCCGGGCGTGCCGATCACAATGTCGGCCCCGCGCTGCAATTTTTCGATTTGGCCGCGGATCGGTTTGCCGCCATAGAGCGCGACGATATGCACCTTGCGGCCATGCGATAGCTTGACCGCTTCCTCGCGAACTTGCACGGCCAATTCGCGCGTCGGCACCATGACAAGCGCCTGCACCATGCTCCGCTTGTGCTGCTGCTGGCCGAGGCGTTCGAGAATGGGGATCACGAACGCCGCGGTTTTGCCCGTGCCGGTGCGGGCTTGCGCCAGCACGTCGATCCCCAGCAGGGCCCGAGGGATCAGGCCGGCTTGAACCGGCGTCGGCCGCAGATACTCGGCCTTGGCCAAGGCTTCGAGCATCACCGGCGAGAGCGATAAATCTTGAAAGGCGACGTTTGACGACGGCCCGGCATCCAAACACGCGCGGTTAGCTTCCAGTCCCTGAGATTCCGCCGCGGGACTCGGCGACGATTGCAGTTCCGATTCAGTCACGAACACCTATCCATTTAATAGCCAGTTCCCCCGACAACGATCGGCCGCAATGTGCGATCGGAGCAGCCGTTCGCGGGGCCCAGACGCCCAGCATGGGGCTTCCAAGGGAAAAATGTCAACATGTTTTCCCCAAGTCTAACGCATGCCGGCCTTTGGTCAACCGCCAGAAGCCTCGCGGCTTCGGGCTGGGCGGCGGTGAGCCGTTAGGCGGTGAGGCGGGCAGCGATGGAGCGGCCGCGTGTGCGATCGCAAGTGGCCGAAGGCCGCGGCCTGCCTTCGAACCTCACCGCCTCGCAGTCTCAAAGCCTCACAGCCTAAAAAACAGGCCGGCGCACCCGAATGGGCGAGCCGGCCTTTCTCGTCGGATCTGGGGCAACCGCCGCGGACGCTGTTTCCCGCAACCGGAGCCAACTAGCGATCGCTACTTCTTCTTGGGCGAACGCTTGGCCTTCTTCGTGGCGGCCTTCTTGAGCGATCGCTTGGCCGGCTTCTTGCTGACGGCCTTCTTCGGCGAACGCGTGGCCTTTTTCTTCGTAGCCTTCTTGGTCATTGCCATTTCCTTGGCTCCTCCGGAACGAGCACCCGCTCTCTGCGACATTCTTCCCCTGGGCGCTCTACAAGGGGAAGCCGCTGAACCGAACGTGGCTGAGATCGACTCGCGCTAAATCCGTTCAACGCAAAGCATTTGCTCCAGCCGCGCGCATTGAACCAGTTTTTTGGCAAATGAGTCAAGATGAATTTGGCCACAACGACTGCAAACGATCGCGCAATTGCGTCGAATGCGCAATGCGACGAGCAGCCAACGCGGCATGGCTAACCTTGCACGATCGGGTTCACGAGCGTGCCAAGCGTGTCGATCGAGATCTCGACGACATCGGCCGGATGCAATGTGAAATCGCTTTCGGGCACCACGCCGGTGCCGGTCAAAAGAATCGCACCGCCGGGAAACGAATTGTCGCGGCCGAGCCAGCCGATCAATTCCGAAAGCGAGCGAGCCATTTGCCGTGTGTTCGTCGCGCCTGCGAATACGACTCGACCCTCGCGGCGCACCGACAACCGGATGTCGAGTTCGAGGTCGCCTGCCGGCTCGCCGAGCGTGATCCACGGCCCAAGACCGCAGCACGCGTCGTATAGTTTCGCTTGCGGAAGATAAAGCGGATTCTCGCCTTCGATATCGCGGCTGCTCATATCGTTGCCGACCGTCAGCCCGACCAGCTCGAGCCGCGAATTTAGCACCAGCGCCAATTCCGGCTCGGGCACATTCCATGCGCTGTCGCGGCGGATTCGCAGCGGCTCCTTCGGCCCGCAAACACGGTGGGGCGTGGCCTTGAAGAACAGTTCCGGCCGGGCGGAGGCATACACGCGATCGTAGAGCGTTGCCGCGGATTGCGATTCTTCCATCCTCGCCGTTTTACTTCGTTTGTAGGTCACGCCGGCCGCCCAAACTTCCTGGCGTTCGATCGGAGCCACGAGCGTGACTTCGGCCAAACGTAACGGCTCGGCCCTTGGATCACGGAGTTCGCCGGCGCGGCGGACCGGATCGTCGGATTCGAGTATCTCAGTCAGCAAGCCCATCGACCGGCCGGACCGATCGTCGAGCGGCGAGACCGTTTCACCATCGACAATGCCTAGTGCATCGCGGCCGTTTGCAAAACGAAATTTCGCCAGTTTCACGTCGAAAATACCTCGGAATTATGAGGAATTAGGAGCGGCCCCCGCCTGTCGATCAAGCCACGCCGTACTGCCGGCCAGCGCGCTGCCCATCGCCCGCGTCAAAGAATCAAGCCGCAAATCGGCATCGACACCAAGACACCCAACCCGATGCCAAGCAAAACGTCGCTCAGGTAATGATGCCCGCAGGCAAGCCGCGACCAGGCAATCAATATGCCCAGCGAAAGAATCGCCGCCTGGAATTGGGGAAAGCTCGCCAGCAGCGGCACGGCAATCGCTGTCGCACTCATGCAATGCCCGCTCGGGCACGAATACTTGTCCATCGGTTCGATCGGGAGCCGCAGCAGCGGATCGGCGTCGCGTGGACGCAAGCGGCCCAAAAGCGGTTTGAGCGATGTGTAAAACACAACCGCACACCCGGCCGCACAGGCCGCGGCAAGCACGGGGCGAATGCCGCTTTTTCCTTGCCAAATCAACACCGCAACCGTTGCAAACAAGTAGAGCCAGCCGTTGCCAAGCCAATTTATCGCCCGGCGAAACGAGTTGAGAAGCGGGTAGTCGGAGGATCGAACCAAGAGTTCTACGAGCCATTGCTCGCGCTGGTCGAGCCGGGCAAATGCACGCTGCACCAACGTCAGACCATCGGCGATTTCCTCGTTCGGAGCAAACAGCGGCCCGATCCGACCGGCGACCGTTTGAAGCTGCATTGCGTCGTCGTCCAACATGCCACGGTTCGTCGCGCAATGGACAAGATCGCCAGCGAATGCATCACAGCACAAGAGATCCGCGTCGGCATAGCCGTGTGAAACGGGGCGCCCCGCGAGATGCGCAGTGCGATCGCCGATCGGCGTATTCGTCGCTTTCACGAAACCTCCATGTTCTTGAAGCGAACCGCCTGAACGACCAAGACGCCGATCCCTGCCCTGGAATCAATCGCTTCTCAAACGCAAAGATGACCACCCAGTTCAACGCAGCATGGGGAAGAAACGAGCATTCCCTCGATTCCACCGGATAAAATCGTACCAATAGGCAGCCAAATTACAATAGCCGGCCGACCTGCAGCGCCGCAGGATTGAACATGACCCGAACGGCCATCGATGGCCCAAATAAACCAAACATCCAATGCGGTCCAAGCCCGGGAAGGATCGCCACAGCCACTCGCCACTTGCCGCATGCGTCCGCGGTCTTCCCTGGAATGCGCCAGCATTATCACCGCCGCATGCGCCTCTCGGCTCGCGCCAAAACGGCCACCGCCACCGCCGCGGCGCCAGCATCGCGCACGACCCGTGCCGCCTCGCTGCCGGTCGCGCCGGTGGTTAGCACGTCGTCGATCAGTAAGACGCGGCGTCTGCGAAACCTTCTTCCGAGCCCCGCGCGAAACGCTCCCGAAACATTTTCCACCCGATCCTCCGGCAAGAGCTCATTTTGGTGCACCGTGCGGCGACAGCGGCGTAGGCCACGCCACATCACGCTCACGTGCAGCGCGCGTCCCACGGCGGAAGCCAACAACTCCGGACTATTCGTGCCACGGACGATCCGCCGCGTCCAATGCATCGGCACCGCGACGATTGCCGTCGGAGCGAATTCATCGAAGGCCTTTCGACACTCGGCCGCCAGAAGCCTTCCCATTGCGACCGCCAACGGTTCGCCTGCCGGTTTTTTCATTTGCAATACGGCCGAGCGGAGCGCAGCGCGATAATCGCCGAGCGCGATGAGCCGCTCGAATGCAAACGGCACATCCCGGCATTGATTGCAGCACTGATTGCCGTCGATGACAGGCTTCGCTTCGGCGCCGTTTGCACCCGGCACGGCCATGACTGCGAGCGATAGGTTCTCAGACACGGCCGCTCCGCACCTCGGACAAGCCGTCCGCGGCGGCGCCAGGTCCTGGCGGCAATTCGCGCAGAGCATGATGCGATCGGCGGCAGCAGCGATGTCCGCGCGGCAAAATGCGCACTCGGCCGGATAAACCAAATCTGCCCCCGCCGCGCTGACGACCGCGCCCACGCGCCGCAGCCACCGCCGTGCCGTCATTGCGATCTGGGCCATAAACGACGAACTAACGAATGTCGAAGCATGAATGTCTAATGAAACCCGAAATCCGAAATACGGATGCCTGATGTCTAGCAGGTGCTGGGTTGTGCCGCCATTTGGCATTCGGGATTCTTGCGGCGTTCGTAATCGAGCCATCGTCGATCCGTAGTGCGCGTCGTACTAGCCGGCATTGCGATTTTTGCCGTTTCGGCTAGAATTTTGTGTTGCGCGGAATCGAATTTTGCCTGCTACTTTTGCCCGCCGCTTTGCCATGTTCGAAGCCCTCGAAGACGGCCTGAAAAACGCTATCCGCACCCTGCGCGGTCGCGGCAAGCTCACCGAAGCGAACATGCGCGAGGGCATGGCGCTTGTCGAGCGGGCCCTGCTCGAAGCCGACGTCAGCTATCCGGTCGTCAAGAAATTCGTCGCTGATGTGACGGAAGAAGCTGTCGGCGAACGGGTTCTGAAATCGATCGATCCCGACGTGCAAGTATTCGGCGTCGTGCATCGTGAACTGATCAAGCTGATGGGCCCGGTGGACCATTCGCTCCACTTGAAACCCGACACCACCGTGCTGATGCTCTGCGGCCTGCAGGGCTCCGGCAAGACGACCACCTGCGGCAAGCTCGGCCGGTTGCTCAAGGATCGCGGCAAGCCGCCGCTGCTCGTGGCCGCCGACTTGCAGCGCCCGGCTGCCATCCAGCAATTGCATGTGCTCGGGGAGCAGCTCGGCATCCCGGTTTATTCCGAACCCGGGGCGACCGACCCGGTGCAGGTGTGCAACAACGCCGTGAAAAAGGCCCGCGGCGAGGGAATCCAGGTCGTCATCCTCGACACCGCCGGCCGGCTGCACATCGACGACGATTTGATGCAGCAGTTGAAGCAGATCGACAAGCTCGTGAAGCCGGAACAGGTGTACCTGGTGGTCGACGGCATGACGGGCCAGGATGCCGTCAACAGTGCCCAGGCATTCAACGAGGCGATGACGCTCGACGGCGTCATCATGACCAAGCTCGACGGCGATGCCCGCGGCGGCGCCGCACTGTCGGTCAAGGCCGTCACCGGTGTGCCGATCAAGTTCATCGGCACCGGCGAGCATCTCGACGCTCTCGAGGAATTCCACCCCGATCGGATGGCGGGCCGAATCCTCGGCCAAGGCGATATTCTGACGCTCTTCGAGCAGGCTCAGAAGAAAATGGATCAAGCGCAGCTCGCGGCCCAACAGGCCGACCTGCGCAAAGGCGAATTTACGCTCGACACCTTCCGGCAAATGATGGGGCAAATGCGGCGCATGGGCCCGCTGGGAAAGATCATGGGCATGATCCCCGGCATGGGCGCCATGAAAGACATGCTCGGCGGCACCGATGTCGACGGCGAGATGACTCGTCTGTTCGCCATTATCGATTCGATGACCCCTTCCGAGCGGCGGAATCCGAGCAAAGTGGTCGATCCAAGCCGCCGGCGGCGAATCGCGGCCGGAGCCGGCGTCGAGCCCCACGAAGTCAATGATTTGGTCAAGCAATTCGACAGCATGGCCGGCATCATGAAGAAAGTGGCCGGCATGAGCCCGCGAGACCAGATGCGGGAAGTGCAGGCGCTGCAGCAAAACCCGCATGCCCGGCTCGCCAAGACCAAGCAAGGCACCGGCAAACGCTTGACGCCCGAAGAACGGCGGAAACTGAAAAAACAGCGCGAAAAAGAACTTCGCAAGCGAAAATAGCCGCCGGGTCCCAGCGGGTCCAGCCGAGCTTCATCCCGCTTTGCACCTAGCGTCCCAGCACAAAATCATTACAATATCAGCCCCGGTTCATCGCAACCCATAAGTCAGGAGCGTAGCGTGGCAGTTCGAATTCGAATGAAGCGTTTTGGCCGCAAACATCGGTCGTTTTTCCGCATTTGCGCTACCGATTCCCGTGCTCCGCGAGATGGTCGCGTTATCGAGGAACTGGGAACTTACGATCCATCGGTCGTCGATACCGATGCCCGAGCCGTGATGAACGGCGAACGGTTGAAATACTGGCTCAGCGTCGGCGCACAGCCGTCGGACCGCGTGCGAACGCTCATCAAGAAATACGGCCTGGAAGGAACGCACGTCAAGAACCAGCAGGCTGCGTTAGAAAAGCTCAAGGGGCCAAAGGCGATTCCCGACCCCGGCCCTCCGGCATTCGTGCTTCAGCCAAAAAAGGAAAAGGGCGCTGCTGCAGAACCGGCCGTCTCCGAATCCGCTCCGGCGGCGGAGAATGCTGCTGCCGAATCGGCCACTCCGCAAAGTGAAGCTGCTCCGCCACAGCCCGCCGCGCAATAGGCGCGAGCATTCGCCCATTGGCCATGCGATTCGACGTTCTATCGCTGTTTCCCGAAATTCTATCGGGCTACTTGGGCCAAAGCTTGCTCAAACTGGCGATCGAACGGGGTTTGGTCGATGTCCGGCTGCACAATATCCGCGATTGGGCCAAAGACAAGCATCGCACGGTCGATGATCGCCCCTACGGCGGCGGCCCCGGCATGATTCTCAAAGTTGAGCCGGTCGTCGATTGCGTCGAGGCGGTGCGTTCGCAGTCGTCCGATGGCGGGCATTTAGTGATGCTCAGCCCGCGAGGCCGGCGGCTGACGCAACCGATCGTCGAAGAATTGGCCGGCCACAAGCGCCTGCTGTTGCTGTGCGGGCGGTATGAGGGCTTCGACGATCGCGTGCGGCAGATTCTCGACCCCGAGGAATTGTCGATCGGCGATTATGTGTTGGGCGGGGGCGAAGTGCCGGCAATGGTCGTCATCGACGCCGTGGTGCGATTGGTGCCGGGCGTGTTGGGCGATGAACGCAGCCCGCGCGACGACTCGTTTTCCGGCGCGGATCGAATGCTGGAATTCGCCCAATTCACACGTCCCCGGGAATTTCGTGGCCTGGGTATCCCGGACGTGCTCCTTGGGGGAAATCACGAGGAAATCGCTCGTTGGCGGAAGGAGCAGAGCCTGAAGACCACCGCCGAACGCCGATCGGATCTGCTACCCCGCCTTGAAACGAGGCCCGCGAGTCAGTAATATCCAAGGTTTCGCCAAATGGCCCGAAGGCTCTTGGGGTGGCGAGGCTTTGAGGCACGAAGAGGCTGGCGCCGCGGGGCGGCCTTGCGTTCCTCACAATCTCACACCTCGGCGAACCGAAACGCCTCGGCGGCCGCCCTCGCGAAGAAAATATAAGGAACCCTACGATGAGTCAGCAAATATTGGCCCTGGTCGAAAAGAGCAGTCTGAAGACCGAGGTGCCGCAATTCGCCATCGGCGACACGGTCGATGTTCACACCAGAATTCTCGAAGGCGAGAAGGAACGGATTCAGATTTTCAACGGAGTCGTGATCGCCCGCAACGGTTCGGGAACCCGCGCGATGTTCACCGTGCGCCGGATCGTGCAGGGAGAAGGAGTGGAGCGAAAGTTTCCCCTCCATTCGCCGAAGATCGCGAAGATCGAAGTCAAACGGTCGGGCGTGGTCCGCCGCGCAAAGCTTTATTTCCTTCGCGACCGCATCGGAAAAGCGGTCCGATTGCGCGAACGCCGCGATACATCCGAGTCGTAGTCCATCGGAATACGATCGCTTCCAATCCTTTCGCCCCCGCGTGGTTTTCATCATGCGTTGGCCCCGGGTCGTGCAAGCGTGGTGGCGACATGCGTTCGGCCCGAAAACGCTGGGCCAACGCGGCGAAGCGGCAGCCGCGCAATATCTAAAGCGGCTCGGCTACAAGATCGTCGGCCGCGGCACGCACATCGGTCGCGGCGAGCTCGATATCATTGCCATCGATGGCCGCAGGGTCGTGTTCGTCGAAGTGAAAACACGCGATTCGTCCGTGGCGGGCGAACCACACGAAGCCGTCGATCGCAATAAGCAAGAACGGCTGACGCGGCTTGCTTTGGTCTATTTGAAACGCTACGGCTTGTTGGACTATCCGGCCCGTTTCGATGTCGTCTCGATCATTTGGCCAAGTCAGGCCAGGCGGCCTACAATCGAACACATCAAGAACGCTTTCGAGGCCACCGGCCGCGGCCAGATGTTCAGCTAATCGACGAACGGAAACGAGATCGGCGATTGGCGGCGACTTGTCCACATTCTCTTCGCATTCGCCGTGGCTCGGCAAATGCCAACCCGAACCGTCCACGATGCCAATCGCGAGGGTCCGGCATGCGCGCGGCAGCAAGACCCATCGGCGCCTAGAACGAGAAATGCGCCGCCTGCTAGCGGCTTTGCGATTGCGTGACGGCCCTGGTGAATTAGCACCGCCGGTGCCAGCGGCCGACGCACAATTGCTGACTGCAATTCGCACGGTTTCGCCCTGCGACGCGACGTTGGTCGCCGCGTTGCGTGCCAAAATCGACATGTTGTGCGCGGGCGCCGATGGCGAGTTTCACGCAATGTCTGCGTATTTTTCGCCTTGATTGCTGCCCGGAGTTGAACAATGTTTGAATCAGCCGACCTTGCGAGACGTGATCTCTGCTTGGTAGGGCGGTCGGATTGTCGCCCGCCAAATCCTGCGGTGTTTCGGTGTTCAGATTGTGAATGGCCCGTTCAACAAGGCGAATTTCATGAATCTCGATCAAGCCACGTTTGCTGCCGTTGAACCCTCGCACGAACCGATCGGAAAGCAGTTCGTACCCTCGCCAACACTGCTGTGCATCGACGACGACCCCGAAATCTCCCGGGCCATCCAACTCCACTTGCGGTCCTTCGGCGTCGAGGTAATCCGGGCATATTCGGGAATTCACGGCTATTGGCTTGCCGTTACGAACAAACCTGACGCCATCATCACCGACCTGGGAATGCCGCAAGGACGAGGCGAGTACGTTCTTGAATCGCTCAAGGCGAATTCCAAGACGGCGCACATTCCCGTCATCGTCCTGACGGGAGAGCGCAATGCGGCGTTGGCTCGAAGACTGACGGACATCGGCGCTGCCGCGATACTGAAGAAACCGGTTGAATTTCAGGAACTATTGCGCATTCTGACCACCCATCTCGCATTGGAAGAGGCGATCTAAAATGAAGGAGCAAATACGCGTTCTCTTGGTCGAGGACAATGAAGGCCATGCGCAATTGATCCAGACTGCGCTGCGCCGCGCAAGGCCTCACTACGAAGTCCATCATGCCGTGTGCGTGGCCGACGCGTTGAAAGCAATCTGCGCGCGACCGATCGACGTTGCTCTGGTGGACCTCACGCTGCCGGATAGCAGCGGAACGGCGACCGTCGCCGCGATCCGAGGCGGCTGCCGAGATCTTCCCATCATCGTACTGACTTCGCTGGCAGACGATGAAATGGCGCTGGGCGTGTTGGACGAAGGCGCGCAAGATTATCTGGCGAAGGACACGATGAATCCCGACGGGCTTGCTCGCTCGATCCGCTATGCTGTCCATCGGCAGCGAAGCGTCTCTGAAAACGAGAGGCTCGTCAAGGATCTTCAAGAATCGCGGGAACAGCTTGAAAAGAAAAATCGCCGCGTCAGCAAGTTGTATCGCACGGCGCATCGCTTTGTCGACAACGTCTCGCACGAATTCCGCACGCCGCTGACGGTCGTCAAGGAATACGTCTCCCTGATGCGCGAAGGATTGCTCGGGCCGTTGAACGACGAGCAACGCCGCTTCCTCGACGTCGTCAACGACCGCGCCGACGATTTGAATCATATGGTCGACGATATGCTCGACGTCAGCAAGCTCGAAGCCGGCATTCTCACCATCTATCGAACGAACGATCGGCTCGCAAGTATTGTGCGTCACGTGCGAGTAGGCTTGGAGCGGCGCGCGGCCCTCAAGGATGTCGAACTTCAAATTGCGATCGACGACAACCTTCCGGCGGTCTTTTGCGACGGCGAAAAAATCGGTCGAGTGATCGTCAACCTGGTGGTGAATGCGATCAAGTTTTGCGGCAGCCCGGGCCGGGTACGACTCGACGCCCAATTGAACGAGCGCGACGGGGAAATTGTCGTCAACGTCTCGGATAACGGACAAGGCATCTCTCAAAAGGACCTCCAGGTCATCTTTCGCCGCTTCAAGCAACTGGGGCCAAATCCGCGGGGCAGTACGAAAGGCTTCGGACTCGGCCTGAGCATCGCCAAAGAATTGGTCCGGCTAAATCTCGGAGAAATGTCGGTCGAAAGCAGCGTCGGACGGGGAAGCACCTTTTCGTTCACCGTGCCTCTGGACATTCCGAAGGAGGTCATGCGGCGCCATCTCCGACGCCTTCAGGCACATCGGAGCGAAGGGAAAACCGTTTCTCTCGTATTGGTGTCGGTCGATTCCGCGATCGATCCCGATTCCATCGGGGATCTGACGATGTTTCTCAGCGGCTCGCTGCGCCGAAACGACTTGCTGTTTTATCGCGGCAATGCCCGATGGCTCATCGTGCTGCCGATTTCCGAATCGGATTTAGACGCCTTCTTCAGCCGGCTCCGGCAGGCCGCGGCCGACTCGAATCGCAACCGGTTCGGCCAACCCTTGCCGACGCTGGAAATGAATGTCCTGGGCAATTGGAGCGTCGACGACGACGTGAATGAAATGATTGCTTCTTTGGAAAATGAAGCCAAAGCATTCGAGGCAATATCATGACGGCTGCCCGTAATATCTTGATCATCGAGTCCGATCCGGCCATCGCCGAAGGCATCGCGATGCGCATTCGCGGAGCTGGATTCCGCACCCGCTGGACAACCACGGCTCTGGCCGGACGGCGGGCCATTCGAGAGCTGCGGCCCGATCTGATCGTGCTCGATCTTGAATTGCCGCACCGCGCCGCACGGAAAATGCTGATCGCGCTTCAACACTGCCGGCACACGCGAGGCATGCCGGTCGTCGGCTCCTTTACCGATCGCCGTCCGGCGTGGTGCCGCCGAACACTTGGAATCGGCAACTGTGTCAGAAAGCCCTTCGAAGCGTCTTCTCTGCACGAAGCCGTCGCAAACAGCTTCAAGCGCAGCGAGTCGCGGTTCCATGCATCGTTACCTCGTTCCCGAGCGGTGAGAATCGATATGCCAGAAGCCAAACACGTGCTGTTGATTGACGACGATCGAGACATCGTAACGGGGGCCTGCATGCGACTCAGAGCCGCCGGATATTCCGTCGTCTCCGTCGGTGATGGCGAACAAGGCGTTGCGGCCGCCGCGTCGTTGCACCCCGATGCGATCGTCCTCGACGTGCAAATGCCCCGCATGAACGGCATGACGGCACTCAGTCGGCTGAAGGCGGGCGTGGAGACCTGTCATATCCCGGTAGTAATGCTTTCAGCGAGCCTTTCCGAGCAAACGGCCGCGCTGGACGCGGGCGCACGCTTCTACCTGAGAAAGCCCTATCAAGCGCAGACCCTGCTGGCGGCGCTCGATGCGGCAGTTGGCTCCGGCGACACATCGTCCAAGAGACCTGAGGAGATCGAAACATGTCCGTCATGACCATCGAAGCACCGCCGACCGAGGGCGTCGTCCGTGTCCTGCTATTGGGCGCCGGCATGCGCGAATCGCAGCATGTCGAAAGCGCCTTGAGCGATCCATGTCATGGACACTTCTCGGTCACCTGGAAGCAAAGCATCGCCGATACGGCCGATTCGAACATCGCCGACTTGTTCGACGTCGTTCTGATAATCTTGCCCGACGATCAACCGCGGGCGGCTGCCGCGGCGCCACTCGAGCAAGCCGCAACGAAGGTGCCGGTCGTTTTTCTGGGCAATCCGGAAGCCGATTCCGATCCCGATCGAGCCGGCGGCGAGTTTCTGCAGCTTGAAAAGATCGAGGATGGATCTCTTGCAAGAACGATTCGCTATGTCGTCGAACGCCAGCGGCTGGCGCACGAATTGAGGGAGGCCCAGCGAACGCGCGCCGAGAAGGAAAGCTACTTCAAGGGCCAATTGCAGAATGCAATGTCGGCGCGCGACGCTTCGAATCGCCTCATCGATGCCCTGGCGCATGAATCACGAACTCCATTGACTGTCGTCCAAGAATACTGCTCCTTGGTTCGCGACGGACTGGCCGGGCCGGTAACGGATGAGCAGCGGCAATATCTCGGCATCGCGATGAGCCGTGTCGCCGATCTTGGCTGTCTGCTGAACGATTTCGTCGACGCATCGTGGCTCGACTCGGGCACCCATCGGCTGCGGCCGAAGCCGGTTCGCTTAGTGGAGGTGGTCGACCGTTTGGAGGCGGCCTTGCTCCCCAAGGCGACGGCCGGGCATGTGAGGATCGAATTTCGCGTGTCGCGCGACATGCCCGACGTCTATTGCGATCCCGAACTGATCGGCCGCGTGATCGCGAGCCTCGCCGGGCACGCAATTCGATCTGCTTGCGAGGAGGGGGTCGTGCGAATTTGGGCCGAGGCGATGCCGGACCAGCGGCAGGTGATCGTGGCCGTCGCCAATCTGCCGACCGGGGCGGGCGCGGAGAATCGCGGACTGATTCCGCCGCCGTCTGGAATCGTTTCCGAGGGTGACGCAGGGCAAGTCGCACCCACGTGCTTCAGCATCGCGATGGCCAAAACGCTGGTTCGGGCAAGTCTTTCCGAACTCCGCATGCAGCGCAATGGCGACCAGGCGGCGGCTTATTACTTCGCCTTGCCCGAGGCTGATCCGGAAGCGGTGACGGCCTGTTATATCCGCAATCGAAACAGGGGCGATGGCGGCCTGGCGGCGGTCGCGATCATCCTGGTGTCACTCGACGAAGATGCCGGAAACACGGCGTCGGACGGCCTCGACGAGCTATTATTCAACACGATCGTCGGTAGCGACCTCGTGTTCCGATTGGAAGCGTGCCAGTGGATATTGGTCGTCGATGCGACGTCTCAGGAGCCGCAGGCGATCGCCGACCGCGTGCGCGAGGCTTGGCTCCAATCCTATTGCGGCCGGGCAAAGCAGCCGCCCGAGATTCTCCTTCAAGTTAAGGCAACCTATCACATCCCCACGAAGGCCGACGAAACAACCATGGCTACCGACGAGCATGCTTTTTCCTTGACACCGCGCGAGCCGAGCAAGCCCTGCATTCTTTTGGTCGATGATGATCGTTCGATCGTCGATGCGCTGCGGATTCGACTGTCCCTTTCCGGCTATGAAGTACTCACGGCGCACGATGGGATGCAAGGCCTGTTCTTGGCATCGGAACGCCGTCCCAGCTTGATTCTGCTCGACATTCGCATGCCAGTGATGGATGGCCTGACGATGTTGACGCGCATGCGGGACAGCGAGACAACCCGGCACATCCCCGTCGTAATCCTGTCGGCCAGCCACGACGATCGTCAACGGGCGCTCGAATTGGGGGCCTATTTCTTCCTGGAAAAGCCCTATGATCCAAACGTTTTGAAGATCATGATCGCCTCGATTCTGCGATCGCCGGTGTCACGACAAGCGCGTGTCGCGCCGCCCGCCGTCGCCGCCCGACCGGGAGTTCGCGAATCGCGATCGCCGGCCTGAGCCGGAGGCCATCGACGTGATGCAATGTTTCACCGTCATTCAATACACGACTCATCATGAATAGCAAGACAATCCTCGTGGCTGACGATGATCCGGCACTCGTGCAAGTGCTCGAATTGCGATGCCGGGCGCTGGGGTTCGATGTTCGCGTCGCGCACAGTGGTTTGGCGGCGCTGAAATCGGCATGTCAGCAACCGCCCGATTTGATTTGTTTGGATGTCGATATGCCGGGCGGCAATGGCTTTAGCGCCTGCGAGTTGCTGGCCGGGGAACCTCAACTGTCGCACGTTCCGATTATCATCCTCACCGGTAAGACCGACGGCGAAACGATCCGTCGATGTCACAACCTGTGCGCCTACTATGTTCCCAAATGCGCCGACGTGTGGGCCCGTATCGCGCCGCTCTTGCAAGAATTGCTCGATCAGCAGCCGTTTGCCGTGGCAGAGTAGCACTTGTTGATGAAAGTGACCGCCCCGTGACGCCAACAACCACCAACGCAGCCCAACCGATCGTCGCGCCGCCGGGTGCGAGCTCGATGACATCTCACCCATTCCGAATCCTCCTGACGGAGGACGACGATGGCCATGCCAATCTGGTGCAACGCAACTTGCTGCGGTCGGGCATTGCAAACGAAATCGTGCGGGCACGCAATGGTCAAGAGGCGCTCGACTATGTTCAACGGCGGCGGCCCCATTGTGAACAAGAGCTGAATGCTCCGCTGCTGTTGCTTCTGGATATCAACATGCCATTGGTCGACGGCACCGCGGTGCTTAGTGCGATCAAGGCAAACGAATCGACGGCGAAGATTCCCGTGATCATGCTTACGACCACCGACGATCCTCGCGAAATTCAGCGATGTTACGAACTCGGATGCAGTGTGTACATCAGCAAACCTGTTGAATACGACAAGTTCGTCGAAGCCATCAAGCGCCTGGGCCTGTTTTTGCAAATCGTGGCGGTTCCTCACGACGGAATACGCTCGCCTAGTCCGGCTTGCTACGTCTGAAAGTCGCAGCCACATTGCCGCGCACGGGAAACAACAACGATCGAGACTGGCGGGGAGTAATAGCAGTGCAAGCCGTCGACAGAAACTCACGCAACGTCGATTCGTCGGTCAAGTCTACGACGAGCGTTGCGTCGTCGGCGGGCGAGAAGATGGTGATCTTGTCCATCGGCCAGCAACGGTATGCGATTCCGTTGGCGGCCGTGCAAGAAGTTCTGCCGCTATCGGTGCTTTCGCGGCCGCCACGGATGCCGCTGATTCTCGACGGATTCTTGCACCTGGGCGAAACCGCGGTGGCGGTCGTCAACTTGCCTCGTCTCTTCAATCTGCCGGACGCACCGACCGCTCTTTACACACCCATCTTGCTGCTTCGCGGCAGCCCGCCGCCGATCGCATTGAAAGTCGATCGCGTGCTTGGCGTGGTGTGGGTATCGGACGATGCCAAAATGCGATTGGACGACCGCGACGGCTGCAACGGTTGCCTTCAAGGGGTGGCGATCATCGACGATCGCGTGGTGATAATCCTCTCGCCACAGCAAATCTTGTTGAGCCAGGAAACCGAGCGGCTGGCGGACCTTCTCGCGGATGAACAACGTCGCATCGACGCTTTGCAGGAGGCCGCCTCATGACCGACGCCGCGTTAAATCCGCAGGACATCTTCAACGATCCGTTGTTCGAACGCCTCAAGGCGCATGTGATCGATGCGACCGGATTGTCTTATTTCGGGTCGCAGGACATGGAGCTGGCCCGACATCTTTCCGAACGGCTGACCGTCTTGCACTTGTCGACATGCGGGGCCTATTGGGTTCTGTTGCACGACGGCAAGAACGGCGAAGCGGAGCTTGACCTGCTCATTGCTCAACTGACGATCGGCGAAACATTCTTCTTCCGGCACGAGGAACAGTTCCACGCGATTCGCGATCGCGTGCTTCCGGATTTAATCGAACGAAACCGATCGACTCGCCGGCTGCGGATTTGGAGCGCGGGGTGCGCCACCGGCGCGGAGCCATACTCGATCGCGATCGTATTGAAACAGTGCTGGCCCGACGTGGTCGCCGAATGGGACGTGACCATCGTGGGAACCGACATCAATCGAGCGTTTCTTGCTCAAGCCCGTCAAGGACGATACGGCGAGTGGGCACTTCGCGCTACGCCGGCAGACATTGCAGAGTCGTGTTTTGTCCGATCCGGCAACGAATGGATGATCCGCCCGGAGTACCGTCGCGGCGTTGTGTTCGACTACCACAATTTGGTTCACCATCCGTACCATTCGTTCCATCATCGCCTGGATTCGTGGGACCTCATTTTGTGCCGCAACGTGATGATCTATTTCAATCACGAGACGAATCGGCGAATCATCCGGCAATTTCACGGGTGTGTGGCCGACAACGGATGGCTCGTGGTCGGGCATGCCGAGTCGAACACCGAATTGTTCCAGGATTTCGAGACCATCAATACCATCGATGCCGTCATCTATCGCAAGACGGTGCCAGCGACGCCGGCGACGCACGTCGCGCGGCACGACGGGTGCCGGTCTCAACCGCTTATCGTTCTGGACGATGAATTGTCCGGCGGTGTCTCGTTCGATGATGAACGGAAAGGCACGGACGAAGTTCATCAGCATCTTTCCTGCGCGCCGCTCAATCCGGAAGAACATCTTCGACAGGCCCTCATGTGGCAACAGCGGGGGCGGCCTTCCGACGCCGAGAAGGCGCTGCGGCGCGCGATCTACCTCGATCGCGGCTTCGTCTTGGCCCATTATTACCTCGGCCTGCTGCTGAAGCGGCGCAGTGAATTGCCGGGTGCAAAACGCTGCTTCCGAAACGCGCTGCGACTACTCGAACCGATCGACCGACGCGCCGTCATGCCGACGGTGGAGGGGATCGACGCCTCCGTTCTTACCGAATTGACCCGGATGCACTTCGAAGAAGTGAAATACCTATGATCTCGACCACTAAGCAATTCGATTGGGACTCGATCAAACGGCGTCTTGGAGACGGCCAAGCGGCGCTGGATCGGGCCGCGGTCGCAAGCGAATCGCAATTGGATGAAGTCTACCGCCAGCGGCAACTGGCCTACGCACAGCGAACGACCTCCGACTCCGTGAAAACCGAAACGCGTCGCGTCTTGGTATTCCTCCTCGGAAGGGAGCGATACGCCATTGAATTGCCGGCGGTCGTCAAGGTGTTTCCACTTTCGCAGTGCACGCCAGTTCCAGGTGCTTCCCAGCAGATCCTGGGCATTATCAATGTGAGCGGCGACATTCGCTCGGTGCTCGATGCCGCGAACTTGCTCGGACTCGCTTCGAACGACGATCGCGTCGAGGGTCATGTGATCTTGCTGCGGCATGCGAACTTCGAAGTCGGATTGCGGGTCGACCGCGTGGAAGCGATCGAAGCGATCGACATCGCTTCGCTCTCACATCCGGAGGATACCGAGGCAGAACCAACGCTGCGCTATGTCGAAGGCGTGACGCCGGAATCATTGATCGTTCTAAGCATGCGGCAACTCATGTCGCATTCCGCTTTTCAATCCACCTCCCTTGAAAATGAAGGAACTGAGCATGACCATTGGTAGAAAAATTGCCGCCGGATTCTGGTTTGCCTTAGCGGTCTTGATCGCCGTGGGCTTCCTGTCGTATGTCAGCATGAACAGTCTGATCGCCAACGGTCGCGCCGTGACACACACCGAACAAGTCGTCACCGAACTCGAAGCATTGCTGTCGACCGTAAAAGACGCGGAGACGGGCCAGCGTGGATTCATTATCACGAACAAATCCGAGTATCTCGCGCCCTATACCATGGGTATCGCAAACGCAGGCGACATATTGCAGAATCTTCGCCAATTGACGCTCGACAATCCCAACCATCAACGCCACCTCGATAAGATCGAATCGCTCATTGCCTTGAAATTCGCCGAATTGGCGAGAACGATTCAGTTGCAAAAGGAACGTGGATTCGTCGCGTCTTCGGCGGTTGTCAACGACGATGCCGGCAAGACATACATGGATCAGATTCGCAAGGTCATCGCCGACATGCGGGCGGAAGAAACGGACATCCTGTCCCATCGCACGGCTGCCGCGGAGGAGGGTGCGACGCGAACGTTATACGCCATCGGTTTTGGAACCCTTCTCGCCGTCGTGCTGGTCCAGTTGGCGGGCTTGTGGATCGCGCGCTCGATCTCCAAGCCGCTGCGGAACGTGGTCGCGGTGTCGCAGAATGTTGCGCTCGGCGATCTTCGCAGTGTCGGGCTGCCTGCAGCGTCGGATTACGAAGTCCGTCAATTGTCCGACGCCTTCAACCGCATGCTCGACGGCTTGAAGGAGCTGGCGGGACAAACGATCTCCGTTACCGACAATCTCAACGCGGCCGCGTCCGAGATCCTTGCATCGACCCAGCAGCAAGCGGCGGGAACCAAGCAACAGGCGGCCACGATCCAAGAAATCACGGCGACCATGGAAGAAGTCCGCCAGTCGGGCGGACAAATCGCCGAGCGCGCCAAACAAGTCGCCTCGGCGGCCGAAGCGACCTCGGCCTCGAGCGTTTCGGGCCTCAGTGCCGTCGAAGACACCAACCGAACCATGGAAGACATCCGGCAACAGGTGGAAGAGGTCGCCGAAAACATCGTCGCTCTCAGCGAAAAAACGCAAGCCATCGGAGAAATCATCGCGACGGTCAATGATCTTGCCGAACGATCGAATCTCCTGGCTCTCAATGCGGCCATCGAGGCCGCAGGCGCCGGAGAACAGGGAAACCGGTTCTCGGTCGTCGCCAATGAGATCAAGAATCTCGCCGATCAGGCAAAGGATTCGACCGTGCAAGTCCGCACGATCCTCGGAGAGATTCAACGCGGAATCAATAGCTCGGTGATGTTGACCGAGGAAGCGGTGAAGCGCGTCGAAACCGGCAAGCAAAAGGCGGACGTCACCGAGCAGACGATCCGGCAGATGGCCGCGACGACGCAGGAAAGTGTCGACGCCTTTCAACAGATCATCGGCGCCACAGGCCAGCAGCAGATTGGCATGGAACAATTGACCAAGGGAATGCAAGACATCCGCCAATCCGCCACGCAAACGGCGGCGAGCACCGTGCAGTTGGAAAAGGCAATGGTGAGTCTGACGGCCCAGAGTCAACAACTTCGAGGCGCCGTGAACAAGTATCAGTTGGCATGACTTTGACCTCGACCGCGGCGCCGTTTGCCCGCACGTTTCGTTCACGGCTAGTGGGGTAATTGCATGGACTTGAATCAGAAGCTAATGACGGCCTTCCAGATCGAGCACGTCGAACATCTGGAACGAATCCGCGCGACGTTGACGAGGCTCGACGAGGCCTCGGCCGATCCTGACGGCTCGGAGTTCGAAGAAGCCTTTCGCTGTGCGCATAGCCTCAAGGGGGCCGCGCGCATCATCGGGCTGTCGATCGTGGAATCTCTGGCTCATCGACTCGAAAGTCTTTTCGCTCGGATTCGAGGCTCATCCGCCGCGCTGGACAAAGAGATTATTGGGCTCGTTCGTTTGACGCTCGACTCGATCGAGGATGCGGCAGCCGCCTCGTTTCGCGGTGAGACATTGGAGCCGCCGCGGCGGATCATGGAAGAACTCGATCGAATTCTCGGCGCCGAAGCGACGCCCGCGCCCGACAAATCGATCGCCGCTCCTCGATTGGCCGATCCGCCTCCGACGCCTGAAGAGTCGGGGCAGCATGCCGCGCCGCGGCCCGTCGAAAGCGTACGGCTTAGCGCCGAAAGTCTCGACCGCTTGCTGCAATCCAGTGCGCAACTCGTGACGGCAAGCCGACAGCAAGAAGTGCTGGCCCGAGAAATGCAGCGCCTGGCACGCGACATCGCCGCATTCGACAAGCGGCGAACGGCCGCGACGCACTTTGCTGCCAACCATCGTCGCCGCAATCGGCGCGCGACGACGACGGCGTGCATCGACGAGCGCCGCGGCCTGCTCGAGGATCAGTTTCATTCAATTTCACGACGCGTTCGATCCATTGCTCAGCTTCAGCAACAGAACTCATGGTCGCACCGGCTGCTCGCAGAACAGTTGCGTCAAGATGTCCGCCGGGCGCGAATGGTGCCGGCCGCCAGCGTGTTTCAAGGCTTTCGCAAGATGATGCGCGATTTGGCGCATGGCGAGAACAAGGATCTCGAATTTCGCATGGCCGGAATGGAGACCGAGGCCGACCGAGCCGTCTTGCAAGCCCTCAAGGATACGGTCATGCATGTTTTGCGCAATGCAATCAGCCACGGCATCGAGCCCCCCGGTCAACGGGTCGCCCTCGGCAAGCCATCGCTGGGCCAGATCGCGCTGAGCATTGAAGCCATCGGCAATCGATTGATCGTCGCCGTCGAAGACGACGGCCAAGGTATCGACGTGGCGCGGGTGTCGCAAGCTGCGGCCAGGCAGGGATTGCCTTCGCATGCCAGTGGCCAAGCGTGGACCGATGCGGAGTTGCTGAAGCTTCTGGTGCGTCCCGGCTTTTCCACCTGCGACACGATAACCGAACTGTCAGGCCGCGGACTGGGGCTCGCCATCGCCTACGAAACCGTGTCCCGCCTCCAAGGTCGGATCGAGGTTCGACCACGGGACGGCGGCGGGACCGTCGTTTGGCTCGCCGTTCCCATGGCCGTTTCCACGCACCGGCTATTACTGGTCTCGTGCCAGGGACAGACGTTCGGGATTCCGCTCGCCGGGATCGAAACCGTCCTCCGCCTCAATCGCGATGCCGTCGAAAGCCTCGAAGGACGGCCAATGGTTTCGCTCAATGGCCAACTGGCGCCCATCGTGAGCTTGGGGACGTTGCTCGAGTTGACCGGCGCCGACTCCGCAATGGAAGCCGAAAGCCTGGTGCTGATGGTCCTCGCATCCGGTTCCCGCCGAATGGCCGTAGCCGTCGATTCGCTGCTGTTGGAGCGGGATGCAGTGATCCAGCGGATCGGTCCGCCGGCGGCACAAGCGGCTCACTTTTCCGGTGGAATCGTGCAAGAGGACGGCTCGATCTCGCTCGTGCTCGACCCATCCGAATTGATTGAGCGATCCAAATTCACCCGCCTGCCGATCGGTTTCAAAAACGAAACCGTCGAGAAACAATCGCCGACGATTCTGGTCGTCGACGACTCCGTCACCACTCGCACCCTGGAAACCAATATCTTGCAGTCGCACGGCTACGAAGTGCGCATCGCGATCGACGGGATCGAGGCGCTGAGTCGATTGCGCGCCGAACATGTCGATCTGGTTATTTCCGATATCCAAATGCCTCGCTTGGACGGTTTCGGATTGCTCGAGGCGATCAAGAAGGATGCGAGCCTCAGCGCACTGCCCGTGATTATCGTCAGCTCGATGGACAGTCGCGACGACCAACAGCGTGGGCTCAAGCTCGGCGCCGATGCCTACATCGTGAAGCGCGACTTCGACCATCAAGAGCTTTTGCAAACCATCCAGCAAATTTTGTAGCCGATCGCGGCAAAGAAATGGACGTGAATTGCATGACACCGTTTGCGCCAAAATGTGTGGCCCATTCGAAGGCCCGGGTCATGATCGTGGAAGACTCGAGCGTCGTGCAAGAGTTGCTCCGGCATTTGATTGCGGCGGATCCGCGTTTGGAAGTCGTGGCGTGCGTGAAAAGCGGCGAGGAGGCAATCCGTCTTTTGGATCGTGTCTTGCCCGACGTGATTTCACTTGATATCCGTTTGCCGGGGATGAACGGTCTGGAGACGGCGCAACATATCATGGCCAAGCTCCCGACGCCGATCGTCGTCGTCTCCGCCAGTGTCGAAGCCGACGACCTGCGAATTTCGATCAGTGCGCTTCGGGCCGGCGCGCTGGCGGTCGTGGAAAAGCCCATCGCAGCCAGCAACGACGATTACCGCCGGCTCGGCGGTCATCTTTGCACGCAACTGGCCCTGATGAGCCGCGTGAAAGTCGTGCGCCAGCGGATCGATCGCGGACTGCGATTCGGCAAGCCGGCGCCAGAACTGGTTTCCAGCGGACGGCCCCTCAAGCCGGTGATTTCAGCGCGGGCTCGGCCGGCCGAAGGTCTTCGCTTTTCGGTTTTGGGGTTGGCGGCGTCGACGGGCGGACCGGGCGCCCTGCAAACACTTTTGACGGGATTGAATGCTGACTTTCCGCTTCCGATCGTCTTGGTGCAGCATATCGCCGAAGGATTTTCCGACGGCTTCATTTCCTGGCTTGACGAGGTGGTTCCAGCCTTATCCGTGAAGGTGGCCAAGGCGGGCGAACTGCTTCGTCCAGGATTCGTCTATGTCGCTCCGGCAGATCGGCACGTTCAAATCGACAATTGCCGGCTCATGCTGAACCACGGAAAGATGGTCAGCGGCCAGCGGCCTTCCGCGACCGTCCTGTTTGCATCGATGGCGCGCAGCCTCGGACCCGCCGCGCTCGCCGTCTTGCTCACTGGAATGGGCGACGACGGTGCGGCTGGTTTGAAGGACGTCTTCGATGCCGGCGGCTATACGATCGCGGAGGACGCGAGCACGGCTGTCGTCTATGGTATGCCGAGAGCCGCCGCTCAATTGGGCGCCGTCAACGAAATGTTGCCGCTTGACAAGATCAGCCGGCGGTTGCAGGAAATAACCCGTATCGAAGCTTCCCCGACATCCGGCAATGCTTCCATCGTCGCGAGAAGTCGTTAAGAACACCCGCTCGTTAAAGGTAATGTCATGCAGCCCATCGACTCGACGTGTCATATCTTGCTTGTGGAAGATTCACGCACGCAAGCGACAAATCTGGTGGAATCACTTTCGCGCCATGGCTGGACGGTGGAATGGGTGTTCACGGCCGAAGCTGCGATGGAACGCATCCACCAGGCGGATTTCGATCTTATCGTACTGGATTATTACTTGCCCGGTATGCGCGGCGATGCGCTCTGTCGGAAGATTCGCCTCAGTACGGGCGCGCGCGACCTGCCGATCCTGATCCTGACGGCCGAGAACACCCAGACCGCGGAAGTGCACCTGCTGGAAAGCGGGGCGGACGACTTCGTCCTGAAATCGGCGGACGAAGATATTTTGCTGGCTCGCATTCGGGCACTGCTGACAAAATCGAGGAACAAAATGCCGGTTTTCAGCGGCGCGGATATTCCCATTCGCGCCACGCGCATTCTTACGATCGACGACAGTGCAACCTACCAGGAATATCTGGCCGGCGAATTGGAACAGGAAGGATATCATGTCGAAAGGGCGACAACGGGACGCGTGGGCCTGGATCGCCTCGCGTCGGTCGACTTCGATTGCGTAATCGTCGATTTGGTCATGCCGGACCTCGACGGAATCGAGGTCTGCCGCCGCATCGCCGAATTGCGAACGACGGCGAATAATCTGATCGCCGTGCTGATGCTCACCGGCCGCGAGAACAAAGAGGAACTGACCCAGGCCTTGGAAGCGGGAGCCGACGATTTCGTCGGCAAGTCGTCTGAAATGGCCGTCTTGAAGAGCCGCATCCGAGCGTTGCTGCGCCGAAAACTCCTCCAAGAAGAGAATCGCCGAATAATCGAGCAGCTCAAGACGAAGGAAGTTGAAATGCTGCGAGCCCGTGCCGACGCCGAGGTCGCCGAGGCGAAGGCGAAGCTAAACGACGAACTCGAGCTACGCGTCAAACTACGAACGGCTGAATTGGCCGCCGCGAATCACGATCTGGCAGCCAAAAGCCGCGAAAACGAAATGTTCGTCTACAGCGTCTCGCATGATTTGCGGTCCCCGTTGGTCAACTTGCAAGGATTCAGCAACGAGTTGAATTCCTCATGCGGAGAATTTCGCCAAATTCTCGCCGAACCTGAATTGCCGGCAAACCTGCGCCTTCGCTGCCTGTCATTGCTCGACGGAGAGATGGCCGAGGCTCTCCGCTTCATTCAGACGGCCGTCAAGCGACTCAGCACGAATATCGACTCGCTGCTCCGGCTTTCCCGCGTGGGACGAGTGGAGTTTCAATGCCAGGCGGTCGATGTCCAATCCGTCGTCGAGCGGATTGTCATTGCCATGAACGACACGATCCGTCGGCGCGGAGCTGAAGTGCTCGTGTCGCATTTGCCGCCGGTCTGGGGCGATCCGGCGGCGATCGAACAGATCTTCGCAAATCTCATCGGCAATGCCGTCAATTATCTAAGTCCCGATCGGCCTGGAAGGCTCGAGATTGGGCTCCATGCGAAATCGGAGAAGTCTGCAAACCCCGCGCAAACTGGAATGCAAACATATTTCGTCCGCGACAACGGCATGGGGATCCCCGCGTCGTATGCGAACAAGGTGTTTCAGATATTCCAGCGCATGCACCCCACGCTCGCCCAGGGCGAAGGGATCGGCTTGGCGCTGACGCGCCGCGTCGTCGAACGCCACGGAGGCCGGATCTGGTTCGAGTCTGCGGAGGCCGTCGGCACGACATTCTTCGTAAGCCTGTCGGCTCTTGCCGACACACCACTCGCCGCCGGCGCGCCGGCGTGCGTTCCGCAGCAACCGAACCTTACCGTCAGCTTCGCTGCCGAGAGCGCCTAAGGATCTCCGATGGACCACGACGACCGAGGCACGATTTTAATCGTCGAAGATGATTACGGCACGGCATTGCTCCATCGCAATTGCCTCGAGCGCCGCGGCTTTGCCGCGATTAGCGTCGCGACGGTGGAGGACGCGATGCGAGTCCTACGACAAGAAAATGTCCAACTGATCGTGCTCGACCACCATCTTTCGGACGGCACCACGGGCGTCGATTTCTGCGAGCGGCTGACGGCCCAAAGCTCCGCTGTCCCCGTTGTCATCGTGACCGGCTACACCCAAGAGACGACGGCCGTCGAGGCCCTGCGAGCGGGCGTCCGCGATTTCATTACCAAATCTCCCGACTACCTCGACTACCTTCCGGAAGCGGTCGAGCGTGTGCTGCGGCAGGTTCACGTCGAGCGCCAGCTTTCCGACTCCGAATCTCGATTCGCAGCCATTATCAATTCTTCGCAGGATGCCATTGTTGCGATCGACGACCAGCACATTATCACACTATTCAATCCCGCCGCGGAAGAAATCTTCCGGTGTAAGCATGCCAACGCTATTGGCACCTCGGTGAAACAGTTTCTACCCGATGAAGTGTCATTCGCCTCCGGCACACCCGCGTTTCAATCGCATTCGATGGTGACCGCGAATGCTTGCGCGCCGCGATGGCGCGTCGATGGCACATGTGCAGATGGAACCATCGTGCCGCTGGAAGTGGCCGTCTCACATTGGGTCGAACGGGACAAGACATTCTCGACCCTCTTGATCCGCGATATCTCGCGCCAAAAGTATGCCGATGATGCGCTTCGGGCCAGCGAAAAGCGGTTTCGCGCTTTCATGGACAACGGCCCGGCGGTCGCGTTCATCAAAGATCGCGAAGGAAGATACCTGTATGTCAACCGGAAATTCACGGAAGTGTTCAAGCGGACACTGCACGAAGTGGAAGGCAAAACCGTTGCCGACATCTTTCCACCCTCGGTGGCGAAACAGATGGCCGACAACGACCGCGCGGTCGCCAGCGCCGTGACGGTGATGCGGCAAGCAGAGATGGTGCCCACTCCAGACGGAGAGGAACGACTCTGGATGACTTTCCGCTTTGCTTTCGAAAGTTCGTCGGGCAACCTGCTGATCGGCGGCGTCGCAATCGACGTAACCACCGAACGCCGCACCGAAGAGGGGCTTCGCCTGCGCGAGGACCAGCTTCGAAGGGCCCAGAAGATGGACGCCGTCGGCATCCTGGCCGGAGGAATCGCCCACGAATTCAACAACATTCTTCAAGTCATACAGGGTCATGCCACCTTTGCAATCCAAGGGTTGGCTGAAAACGATCCGCGCTTCCAAGATCTGGAACAACTGCTCAAGGCCGCCGAGCATGCTTCCGTTCTGACAAAGCAAATGCTTAGGTTCGGACGGCGCCAATTGCTTCAGCTTGCTGAAGTAGACCTCAACCAGTTGGTCCAAGATCTCGCCAAGATGATCCGGCCGCTGGCGGCGCCAAATGTGAAAGTCGAAGTCGCGGTGGACGACGATATCGAGATCGTGCTCGCCGATTCAGACCAACTCCGCCAGGCCCTGATCAATCTTTGTATCAACGCTCGCGATGCGATGCCCCAGGGAGGGAAATTGTTCCTCGAAACGGAACTCCACTTGAGCGATGGCGGAGTTCAGCCGACGCACCTCAAGTTGCGGTCCGGGCATTATGTCGTTATCCGAGTCGCCGACACCGGCCCCGGCATGACCGACACCATCAAAGAACACATCTTCGAGCCGTTCTTCACCACGAAGGAAATCGGCAAGGGGACCGGCCTCGGCCTCGCGATGGTGTATGGCGTCGTCGAACAACATGCCGGCGCGATCAATGTGAAAAGTGAGCCCGGTCGCGGCAGCACGTTTGAAATCTTTTTGCCCTGCGGCGACGTTGGCGCCGTCACCGAGATTCGCCAGTTGGACGTCGTTGCCGGGCGAACTTACTGAGGAGTTCGGACATGAGCCAGTCATTAAAGGCCTTGGTCGTCGACGACGATGCCGCTGTTCGCCGACTGACAGCCCGGGCTTTGTGCGGCGAAGGCTTTTCTTGCGATCTGGCCGGCGACGGACACGAAGCGGATACGAAACTGTGCTCGGGCACATACGACCTTGTCGTCACGGATTTGTGCATGCCAAACCGGCATGGGCACGCGTTTGCGTCCGAACTGGTAGAAACAGCGAACCGGCCGCTCGTCGTCGTGCTGACGGCGCTCTCCGATCCGCGGATGACCAAGGACCTGCTGACACGAGGCGTTGACGACGTTGTCCTCAAACCAGTCGACTACTCTGCATTTGCTGCGAAGCTACGCGCCCTCGTAAACCGCCGCACGGCGGCGCCGCAGTGCGCTGTCGGCACGGCCAGTGCGCCGTACGGTACCGTCCACGTGCCAGACGCTGCAGACAAGGCGTCCGCCTCGGCGCCCCTGACCTTGCGCGAATTCGAAACGCATCTCGCCAAGGTGGACCAAATACTCCCGCTGTCGCAAAATATCTTGAAGGTATCGCAACTGGCGCAATCACCGCAATGCAGTTCGCGCGAGCTGGCCACGGCCGTCGAAGACGAGGCCGCATTGGCAGTCGAGGTGTTGCGGCTGGCAAATAGTTGCCACTTCAAGCCGGGCGGCAGCCGACTCGTGGATCTCGTCGAGGCCATCCCTCGCGTCGGCCATCGTCGCATCGGTGAGCTTGCCTTGTCGATGCATGCCGCACAACTTCTCAATTCCGGCAACCTCGCTTGGTTGAACCGCGACTTGGCGCGGCGACGCACCATTGCCGCCGGATTGGCGGCAGATCTTTTGATAGCGCAAGGAGAGCATTCGGCCATTCAAAATGGGTTGTTCCTATCCGCAAGCATGCATGGCCTTGGTCGAGTCATGCTGGGCTTGATCTTCCCGCAGCTCTACGACGCCTTGGTCGCCAAGTGCCAGGAGCGCCACGAGACGCTGCAAGAGCATGAATCTCGAGTGTTTCCGATGAGTCATGCAGCAGGCATGGCTCGCCTCTTGCAAGCATGGTCTGTGCCACCCGAAATCTATCAGCCGCTCCGATACTTGCTCGATGATTTCGACGCCACGGCTCAGTTCGCGGAACCCCTGCGGTCGAAAGTTGAATTGGTGAAGATTGCAGTTCTCTTAGGTTGGCTCGCCGCCGGACCATGGGAATCGTGGGATTTGGTAGACCTTGGGCCGCACGCAGTATTCCAACGACTGCGCATCGCTGATCCAAAAGGCATTCTCGATCAGATCAGAGATAGCCTGAGTTCGCTGGCGGTTGGAACCAACTCATCGCCGTTGCCGGACGAATCTCCCCCTGAGCAGAAGACCGATTCGACGAAGCGCGAACTCCGTTATCGCACGCTTTTCAGCCAACCATACGATCTGTTTTCCGAATTGATCATTGGAATGAACATGACAATCGTCGGAGCGCCTGTGCTCGACCGTCCGGCCGACAAAATGGAAATTGTCAATTGCATGGCCGCGTCCCCAGTTCAAATTGCCGCATTTCGCAGATCGGAACGAAGCTCCAATTCGATCTTAGTCGGCAGCGCCCGACAACTCGGCCAACACCGGTCAAAAATGCAGGTGATCCGTATGCCTATCAGTTGGGCGGCGGTGCGCTCCGCATGCGAGCAAGCAACAAACTGATTGACAACCGGCCGCGGGCGACTGATCTGGCCTGTGATCGTCCTCCTTTTGATAGCCTTTGGCATTTGCTCGACCAAAAAGTCGCCATTGCTCACTCAGCAACAGGAAGATTAGACGCAGCCACGCCGCCCGCGTTTCCATCGGCCTGCATTGGTCGGATCATTTGAGACGTCCACAAACGACAAGTCCTTGAGGCTCGGCCGGAAAATAACGTCTCCACAGACCCGCCTCCCCTTGCGGGAGAGGGCAGGGTGTGCGGTTCGAAAAGCGGAAGTTATTTTTCGGCCGACCCTGCGTTGCAGAGATATTCGAGCGTCAGCCCGCCGCGGCGTGTTGGCGGAAATGCGTTTCGCAATGAGATTTTCGCGCTCCTCGGTCCAATGCCGCGCCCCCCGCTTTGTCCGGGGCGATCTTGATGAAGCAGAGCAGCTTACCGGCCACCCGTTCGCACCAGTGGCCCCGCGGGTGCCGCGAGAATAGATCGACCGGCTTGCCGCCGCTCTTCCGGCTTGTTACTTTAGCTTTGCCCGCCGATGATGTCGTCATGGTCGTTGCGCCAGTGGCTTGGGGCTTCGATTTGTCGCCCGGCCATTTCAGCGGTCGGGCGATGTTTTTGCTCCGTTAGCCGTACAAGCATCGGTATGCGATGCAAGCCGCCGGACGCGAAATAACGCGTTAGCCCACAAAAAGACTTGGACAGGTAGCTCAGTTGGTAGAGCAATGGACTGAAAATCCATGTGTCGGCGGTTCGATCCCGCCCCTGTCCACTATAAGTCATTAAATTACAACGACTTACGTTCTGGTAAATTTCGGCAATTTCCAAAAAATAGTTTCGGGTAAATCGGTACGGTCGGATGGGCCGAAAGCGAGGATTAAATTGCGACGACTGAGGGTCGGTCGGGCAGCGACGGCGTTGCTCGCGTGCTGGAAGTATCCGGTTATAAAGGGTTATAAAGCACTGTCATGGGCGAGTTTGCGTTGTTGATGATGCGCGCACGCTGAGCGCAACTACGTCAGGGTAGTTTTTTGTAAATTCGGCGTCTAGTGACTCGCGGGCTGCCACGCACGCTCGGTCAGCAGAAAGTGGTTCGGTCTCGCCACCCTGGTAGATATCCGAAGCTCGAAGGCTCCACACTGTCTCATCCGGCGTTCGAACCGCTGACAGAGCATCAGGCTTTTTTTACGGGCTTGTTCGACCGAGCTCGCGCTCCGTCGATATCCCTCGGGGTCAAGACGATGTTGTCAGTGTGCTTGGCAGCACGATGAGTCAGCCAGAGCTCCGAGCTTCGGACGTAGTCGATTCTACCGTTTCTTCATCGGGAACTCCAAGTTCTTCGCGGCCGACTCCGAGTCGAATCAGCAAGGGGATCAACAGCTCGCCGATACTTTGCGGACCGCGGTGTTTCCGGCGAGCCCATTCGCTCAGCGGCTTGGCTTCGTCGGCGTAGGCCGACTTGGGCAGCCACACAAACGCTTCGTTCAGATCGCGGATCGATTGTTCGATCGGCGTGTGGTGAGCACGATGGAACTCCTGCAACTTGGCCAGCAGGTATTCGCTGTCGACGCCGCGGCCGCGCCATACTTGCCGCCCGCCGACCAATTGGTAGACCATCCGCATCGCGCGGTTGGCAATCCGGCAACGGCGGTCGCGCGGGTCCACCTTCTGCTGAGCCCAGAGGGCCGACAAGCCACGGTAGTGCGGATGGCACTTGATCAGGTTTTCGGCCACGAGCATGGCCGCCCCGCGGAGTTGCCGATTGCACTGGCGCACCAGCGCGCCGTCGGCATGATCGACCTCGTCGCTTTGGTAGCGCGAGGGGTACAGACCGGCGCGCCCCTTGATGGCGCGTGCCGAGGCGTAGTGCTCGACCGGCCCGGCTTCGCCGGCCAGCCGCCCTGCCGAGACGACGTTGATGCCCGTCACGCTGAGCAGCAGCACATAGGGTGTTTTGGCGAGAAAAGCGGCCATTTCCCGCTCCGCCGCCGCGACTTGCTCGTCGAACAACCTCCGCACCTCGTTCAGCTGTTGCCACTGCCGCGTGTGCATGCTCGCGAGTTCCGACGGCTCGGCCGCGGCGCCCGCCCAGGCGACGATGCGTTCGATCGTGCGTGTTTGAAAGCGCACCTTCGTCTTGGCCAAGTGGCTCTCGATGCGGGCCACTCCGGCGTGGCGAATCGCGTCGGCCGAAGAGAACTCCAAGGCGATCGGCAGCGCGATCGATTTATGGAACAGCTTGTCATCTTGTAAGCGTTCACGGATTTTTGGGTAAATCGGTATTCGAGGTTTTGTAGGTGATCGGGTAACTTGGCGGCGCTATGACGCAGCCCGCCGACAAGCCGTGCCCGAATTGCGAAGTCCTTCAGCGACACGTTGAAGGCCTGGAGCAACGATTGGCCGTTCTGGAAGCCGAGTTGGCCAAGGCCAAGAAGAACTCGGCGAATTCCTCCAAGCCGCCTTCCAGCGACTTGATCAAGCCGCCGCGTCCCGCCTCCGCCAGTGGTGGCAAACGGAAACGGGGTGCGCAGCCCGGTCATCCGCGGCACGAGCGGACCCCGTTTGCTCCCGACGAAATCGACCATACGTTCGATTATTGTCTGACGCATTGCCCCGACTGCGGCGGCAAGCTCCAGTCGCGGAAGGTTGAGTCGCGCGTCGTCCAGCAGGTGGAAATCGTTGCCACGCCCATCGAGATCAGCGAACATCGCGGGCACGCCGGTTTTTGTCCCTGCTGCCAGAAGGTTCACTATGCCGAGATTCCCACGGCGATTCGCCATGCCGGGCTGATCGGTCCCCGCTTGACCGCGCTGGTCGCCTTTCTCAAAGGAGGTTGCCATTGTTCGTTCACCACGATCCGCAAATTCCTCCGCGACGTGGTGGGCGTGACGGTCAGTCGCGGGCACCTGCGCAATGTTTGTGCCAAAGTGGCCGACAGTCTCGACGGGGCCTACGA
>DATAWG010000032.1 GCA_036267355.1 Pirellulales bacterium
GGCGTCGACGCTGGAGTTTGGGATGGTGCAACACAATCCCGAAGCGTTAGCGAGGGAGCGCCGCTACGGCGGCATCGTCTCGCTGCAGGCGGCACAGCCGGATGCACATTGGTTTAATGCGTTCGTAACGGCGATCCCGCAACGGAGCGCATCCTCGCTTACGCTTCGGGCTTGTGTGGCGTTACCGCTGCAGTTTGGGATGGTGCAACACAAACCCGAAGCGTTAGCGAGGGAGCGCCGCTACGGCGGCATCGTCTCGCTGCAGGCGGCACAGCCGGATGCACATTGGATCAATGCGTTCGTAACGGCGATCCCGCAAGGGAGCGCATCCTCGCTAACGCTTCGGGCTAGTGTTGAGTGGGGCCCCGTCCTCGCTTACGCTTCGGGATAGTGTTGCGTTAACGCTGGAATTTTGGGATGGTCAAAGCGATTCGCCCGACGATTTGCCGTCCCACTACCGACCCACGATGCAAAATCGTTGCTGTGACGCAGCACTAGGTTATTTGCATGACCCTCCGGGAACCGAAATGAACCGATTGAACGAACGCTTCCCTTTCGGATTGCTCTGCTTCGCGCTAGTTCTCGGCGCTACGTCGCTGTTTGCTGCCGGCGAGCCGAAGGGGCAACCCCATTACTACTATCCGCTGCCGAAGGCGAATCCGCCGCAAACATTCGAGACCGACGTTTGCGTTTATGGGGCCACGCCCGGCGGGGTCATGGCGGCCATTCAGTGCCGGCGAATGGGCAAGTCCGCCACACTCGTCGAATTCGGGCGGCATGTGGGCGGGATGACCGCTAGCGGCTTGTCGAAGACCGATGGCGGCAAGCATTCGGCCGGAATCGCGACCGAATTCTACAAGGTGGTCGGCAAGGCCGATTTTCGCCCGGCGGCCGCCGAAGCCCAGTTCCGCCGCATGCTCGCGGCCGAGGGCGTGCAATTGCATCTTGAAGAGCGGCTTGCCGGCTGCACGAAAACCGGCAACCGAATTACGCAGATCGAAATGGAAAGCGGCAATCGGTTCCGCGCCAAGATGTTCGTCGATGCCACGTATGAAGGCGATCTGATGGCGGCCGCCAAGGTTTCGTACATCGTCGGCCGCGAAGCGAACGCCACCTACGGCGAAACGCTCGACGGAGTCACTTCCGGCGCGACGCGGGCCCACAATTTCCGCTTCGCGGTGGATCCGTTCGTCGTGCCGGGCGACGCATCAAGCGGATTGTTGAAGGAAATTTCGCCAGAGCCGCGCGGCGCGGTTGGCCAGGCGGATCGCCGGGTGCAGGCCTACAACTTCCGCATGTTTCTCACTCGCGCGGCCGATCGAATTCCGTTTCCCAAGCCGCAGCGCTACGACCCGACCCGATACACGTTGCTCGCGCGCTACATCGCCGCCGGCGCTGGCATCGGCGATTTCATGCAGCTTCACGACGGCGATTCCAACAACGAGGGGGGCTTTTCCACCGACAATATCGGGGCAAGCGACGCATGGCCCGAGGCCGATTACGCGACGCGGGAAAAGATCTTTCAAGACCACGTCAGCTACCAGCAAGGGCTGATGTGGTTTGTGACGCACGATCCGCAGGTGCCCGCAGCGATCCGCCAAAAAATTTCGGCTTACGGCCTTTCGCCCGAAGATTTCGCCGACACGGGCGGATGGCCGCACCAGTTGTATGTGCGCGAGGGGCGGCGGATGGTGAGCGACTATGTGATGACCGAACACAATTGCCGCGGAGCAACCGTGGCCGAGGATTCGGTCGGCCTCGCGGAATACAACATGGATTCCCACCACTGCCATCGCTTCGTGCAAATCAAAACCGACAAAGCCACGGGCCGCGGGCGGTCGATCGTTCGCAACGAGGGAGACGTGGAAGTGGCCCCGGCCGGACCCTATCCGGTCGCGTATCATTCGATCGTGCCGAAAGCGGGCGAGTGCGAGAATCTCTTGGTGCCCGTTTGCCTTTCGGCAAGCCATATCGCCTACGGCTCGATCCGCATGGAACCGGTGTTCATGGTGCTCGGCCAAAGTGCGGGCACGGCGGCGGCAATGGCCATCGATGCAGACGAGCCGGTGCAAAAGGTCGGCTACAAACAACTCCGCGCACGCTTGCTAGCCGACCACCAATTGCTCGACCCGCCGCGCAAAAAATCGTCCACACCGCGCTAGTGCTTCGGCTTGTTGTCCGCCCGCTTGCCAGTCAGTGGCTTTTGGCCGGTGGGGCCGAAGCCGACGTTCGTTTCACCGCCGAGTTGAAGTTCGTCGCCGGTGAATTTGCAGCGCACCGTGACGATGAATGGCGTTTCGTAGAAGCAGAGCTTGGCGGTGTAGGTGTCGTCGGCGGTCCATGCGCCGCTGGCTGCGGCCGGGCCGTGCAGGCGACCCCACGCGGCGAGTCCATCCTTCCATGTGCCATTGCCGCAGGTGAGCCGATGTTCTTTGCCGGCGACGCGAGCGACAATGGCCACCTCGCCGTTTTCCCCCTTCTCCAGTCGATTCGCCTCGAGGTTGTGCGCGTTTGCCGGAAACTCATAGGTCTTTCCAAAGACATCGGCCGCCGCAGCTGAGCCGGTTTGCGGCGGAATCGACAGCGTCTTGAGCCGCTCTTGCAATTTCGCCTGGGCGTCGCCGTCGGGCGGCAGCGGTAAATCCTTCATCGCCGGCAACAGTTTGTCCCACACCAAATTCAACACCGCCTGCATGTCTTTCACGCCGCTCGTGATCGCCACCACCGCGTCTTGCTCGGGCATCACGATGCAATATTGCCCGAACGCTCCGTCGCCGCGAAAGGCCCCGTGGCGGCAGCGCCAGAACTGGTAGCCATAGCCTTGGTCCCAATCGCTCTTGGGATTGCTGCCGTTCGAGGTTTCGAGCGACGTGGCGGCCGCAACCCATGCTTCGGGCACGAGGTGCTTGCCGTTCCATTTGCCGCGCTGCAAATAAAGCTGGCCGAACCGGGCGATGTCTTCGGTGCGAATGCTCAGGCCGAAGCCGCCTGCCGAGATGCCCTGCGGGCTCATTTCCCACGTCGGATGCTCGATTCCGAGCGGTTCGAAAAGCCGGGGCTGCAAATAATCGAGCACCGTTTCGCCGGTCGCTTTCTGCACGATCGCCGAAAGCATGTAGGCGCCCGACGTGTTGTAGAGAAAATGCGTTCCCGGCTTGAAGGGGACTGGATGATCGAGAAACGTTTTGGTCCACGGCTCGGAATCGGTTCGCTCGGGCTCGGTCTGTTGGCCGCTCTGCATCCGCAGCAGATCGCGGACGCGCATCGATCTTAGATTGGCGCCCGGATGGGCTGGAGCATCGTCGGGAAAGAACTTGAGCACTTCGTCGTCGAGGCTCAGCTTGCCTTCGGAAATCGCCAAGCCGACGGCGGTCGACGTGAAACTCTTGCTGAGCGAATAGAGCGAATGCGGAGCGCCCGCGCGATACGGCGCCCACCAGGCTTCCGCCACGACGTGGCCATGCCGCAGGAGCATGAAGCTGTTCATGTATTCGACGTTCTTATCGGCCGCATCGACGAACGACAGAATTCCGGCCGACGCGACGCCTTGCTCTTCCGGCGAACTGCGCGGCAGGCCAGCGGCGACGGCAATTGATGGACCAGCGGCGAACGGCGCAACGGCGAGCAGCGCGATGGCGAGCAGCAGGAAAGCGGTCGATTTTTTCATGGCATTTTCCTGAAAGGATGGTGATGATGGCCTATTGTGAACAGCGGCCGAGCGCATCGCAATCGTTTTTGTGCGGCAGAGGGGCAACCACAGTTGGAGTTCGGGCATTCGCGTGTCGGCGGCGCGCTGAAGCGTGAACTCCAACATGGCCGCGACGTTCGTTGGAAGTCAGCTAAGATATTCGACGGGTAAATTCGGCTGATTGATTTTGAGAGGGAAGCGATGTCACGAATAGTGTCTGGCAATCCATCTATCCGAAAGTTTCGCACGGTCGTTGCATGCGTCTCGGCGTGCATTGCGGTCGCGGTCGCAATCGGTCCCGCAGTCGATCGAGCGGCATCGCCGGCCGCGAAGTTGCAAACCATTCGCCTCGGCGAGTGGTATACGGTCACGCGCCCCGCGGCGCTCCGCATCGGCGGCGAGGCGGAAATCAAGGTGGCCTTTCGCGGCATCGCCGAAAAGACGACGCTCTGCTGCGACATGCATTATCAAAAGCTCGACGGCTCCGGCGGCGGATTTTACTCGAACGATTGGCGTGGAAAACCGCCCGTGCAAGGCGACGGCGAACTCGTCTTCCACATCCCGATGCATCCACAGGCCGATATCGCCAGCGTTGTCATCGTGCTCTATACCGCGCCCGGCGGCGCGTGGGAGAAGCACACGCGCTTCGTCACATCGCAGCCGATTCCCGTGGCCGATCCCGATCCGGCATATGCGGAATGGACGAAGCAAATCAAATACAACCGCAGTTGGATCGCCATCGATTGGCGCCCGCTGCAAGGCCGGCTTACCGAGGGAGACAAGATCGAATTGCCGGTGGAATACGCGCTCGATCCGTCCGAAAATCACGCCTTCACGACCCTTTCGCTGGAGATGCTCGGTCCGCGCGTGCCGATGCCGAATGCGCCCAAGCCGATCACGTTCGACAAGACACAGCACATTTATTACGGCCAGCAATCGGTCAAGATCGAACCCGGCCACGGGCGGCATATTTTCACGCTGACGGTTCCCAAATCATCGCCGCAAAACGCGCTGCTTCTGCTAGCTTCGTTCACCGACAGCCACGGCAAGCGCTGGCCGTGGGATGTTCGCGCCGAAACGTGGTTTGCCCGCAAGGGAGGCCGATTCGAGCTGGAAACGGCAAAGCCCGGCAATCTTTTCACGTACGCCGAGCCCGTGCAAATGCTCGTGCGGCTCACGAATGTCGATCGGCCGGGCGAAAAGAAACTGCTGAATTACAAAGTCTACGATTATACGAAGGCCTTGGTTGCCGACGGATCGCAGCAATTCACCGCGGAGAAGAACGGGCAAATCGTTCCAGTGCGGCTGGATTCTCTCGCGGGCGAATCCGCAAGGCGCGGCACGTTCCTGTTTCAAGCGACGGTCGACGGCTGGGAAAGCCGCGAAACGACATTCTGCCGAATCCCCGATCTCGCGGCGATGACGAAAGACGCGCCGACTCGGCTCGGATTCACCGTTCACGCCGCGGCCCACTTGGGCCACCGCACCAATGAGATTTTCCAAATCGCTCGCCGACTGGGCCTCACGAACTGCCGGGCGTTTACCGAATGGAAATCGATCGAGCCGGGACCCAATCATTTCGATCTCGCGGCGTGGGACGCGTTCTTCGATGCCGCGGCGGCGAACCGCGTGCAAACGGTTGTAACGATCTACGATCCGCCGGCCTGGGTAATGCCAGTCGGAAAATATGTCGGCTACCAGATGTTTCCCTGCGACCTGCAAGCCTTTCGCAACTTGGTCTCGACGGTTTCCAAGCGATACCAAGGCAAATTCTGGGGCTGGGAATGGCTCAACGAGATCACGCCCGGCGGCACGCCCGATTTCGTCGGCGATTATGTGCAATTGTGCCGCGCGGGCGTGGAATCGGCCCGGGCCGTCGATCCGAAGCTCGGCTCCGTGCTCGCCGGCGGGCTTTGGCCGCGAAATTATCGCCTGGACGTGCTCAATGCCGGCGTGGGGAAATATATCGATGCCCTGCCGATTCACTACGGCAATGGAATCGGCATCCAAGAAGCTCGCGGCGATCTCGATTCGTTCGGTGCGACGAAAGCCGCCGTGTGGGAAAACGAGTCGTCGGCGTTCGTCATTCAATGGGATCGGCCAGGGCTGGAGCTGATCACGGAGCCGCTGAAGTCGAAATGGGTGATGACCCAATGGACCGACGAACTGGCGGGGGGCTGCGAAAAGCTGTTCTATTTCGGCGGCGAGGGAGACGCGATCGGCAATAGCGACTATCTACGGAGTGATCTTTCGCCGTTGCCGGTCGCCGCGACGCTGGCGGTGTTCGCGGCGAAAACATTTCATGCCGTGCCGATCGGCATGTTTTCGTCGCGCAATGGGGCACGCTTCTATCTCTTCGATCGCGACGGCCAAACGCTCGTCGTGGCCAACACCGAGGCCGCAAGCGCGGATAAAACAAACGAGACTGAAATCAACGTGGGGGCGGCCTCGCTTCGCGTCACCGATTATCAGGGAAACGAATCCACGATCAGCGCGCCCCATGGCATCGCGCGGCTGCCGCGTTCCGAACTGCCCGTGTTCATCGAAGGCGCCGACATGAATACGCTGAAGGCGAATTTGGTTCCGTCGATCGTCGCGCCGTCGTCCGGCAGCCAGATCGATTTGAGCGGAGCGGAGCCGCAGGTGACGCTTCTGCAAGGCAAGCCGGGCAGCGTTCAAGTTCGACTGCGCAATCTTTTCGGCCGGCGAATCAGCGGTACTCTCAAAGCCGACCTTCCGTCGGCGTGGGCTCCGCGGCCCGCGGTCGATTTTGCTCTCGAGCCGGGCCAGAGCAAGATCGTTTCCATTCCGGTGGCGTTGCCGGAAGCGACGGCGGCGAAGAATTATCCGCAGTCGATTTCCGTCGCGTTCGATGCGGCGGAAAAATTGCCGACGGTGGTTCGGCCGTTCAATGTCGCGGTGATTTCGCCCGCCAATGTCGGCAATCTGCTGAAAAATGGCGACTTCGAGGAGCTCGATGCCGATGGCAAGCCGGCCAAGCATTGGGGAGGCACCGGGGCCGTCGTTTCCAGCGCCGGCCTGGGCCTCGGCTTGGGCAAACATGTGCTGAAGTTTGCACCCTCCGACAATTGGGCCAACTTCGGCCAGTCGATCCCGCTTCGCGGCGACACGACCTACCTCTACACCGCGTGGATTTGGAATCGCGGCAAGGAAGGCGGGTCGAACATCGTGCAAACCCTCCGCGACGGCAGCAGCAAGTCGCTGTTCGACAATCAGGTGATCAACATGGGCGACAGCACGCCCGGCTGGCAGGTGTTTACCTGCCGTTATAAAGCGCCAAAGGATTTGGCCGCGGCAGCGTTCGTCCCCGTCTGTCGCGGGCCGGGAGTGGCGATGTACGACAATCTTCGCGTCACCGTGTTCGAAGGAAGCGATTTCGCCGCCGAGGCGATCAAGGTGAAAAAGCCGCCGGCCATTAGCGGGAATCTGGGCGGCGGCGCCGGCAACGATCCCAGTGCCAACGGTTGGGGCACCGCATGCCCGATCCCGCTCATCGGCCGAAATCAGCTTCACGCGTTCGACAAGCGATACGCCTGGACGCCGGCGAATCTCAGCGGCGTGGCCTATCTGCGCTGGGATGAAACGAATCTGTATCTTGCCGTCGATGTGCTCGACGACATTCATCATCCGGCCGGCGACGGCGAGTCGGTGATCGACGGCGATAGCCTGATCTTGGCATTCGATCCGACAAACCGTTCGCCCGACGCCGCCGCTAAGGCGGTGGAATATTATGTTTCGTCGCAGAAGCCGGCGGGGGGCAGCGGACGCGATACACTTTGGCGACCGGCGGCGCACAGCGGCGGCCGGCCCCCCGGCCATCTGGCCCGGGATTCGTCGGTGTACGAACTGCTCGTCAAACCCGAGCCGGGCCGTTGCGCCTACCAGATTCGGATTCCGTGGAGCGAACTTGGCGTGTCGCCGGCTTTCGGCACAAAATTCGGCTTCTCGATTCAACTCAACGACAACGACGGCCAAGGCCCGGCCGCGCAAATGAACTGGGGCGGCGGCCTGTCGCCCGCCTGGCAGCCCGCCAATTTCGGGATTATCACGCTTGTGGAATAGCCGCGGTTTTCAGCGACTGCCTTCGACGCTTGAATCGAGAGTTGCGAATGAAATCGATCGTGGTTTTTTCCGGCGGCCTGGACTCGACGGTGCTACTACACCAACTGCTGGCAGCGGGCGATACCGTGGCGGCGATTTCGGTCGACTACGGGCAGCGGCATCGTCGCGAGCTCGAGCACGCCAAGGCGATCGCCGGCCGGTTGGGGGTCGATTGGCAATTGGCCAATCTGTCGGCGATTTGCCCCTTCATTGCCGCTTCGAGCCAAACCAGTGCATCGATCGCCGTGCCCCACGGGCATTACGCGGAAGAATCGATGAAGCAGACGGTGGTGCCCAACCGCAACATGATCATGCTATCCGTGGCGGCCGGTTGGGCGATCAGCCGCCGTTTCGACCGAGTAGCATACGGCGCGCATACGGGCGACCATGCGATCTATCCGGATTGCCGGCCGGAATTCGCGCGTGCTCTCGGCAATGCAATCCGGCTGGCGGATTGGCATCCGGTCGATTTGCATTGCCCGTTCATCGAGATGATGAAAGCGGAAATCGTCAAACTGGGCGCATCGCTGAACGTCGATTTTTCGGCGACTTGGTCGTGCTACGAGGAGGGCGAAACGCATTGCGGCAAGTGCGGCACGTGTTTCGAACGGCAAGAGGCATTTTCGCTGGCCGGCGTTTTGGATCCGACCGTCTATCAAGATCCGCGGCCGCGGCCAGCTTTCGGATCCGCTTAAGGGAAGCGGCTGGGACACCGGGGGCGGTCTGTTCGCGACGCGGCCGCTTTTTCCGGCATCATTGCGACCCGAGGTCGACGATCTTGCCATTCCGTTTGGCCACGATGAAGACATTCTTCTTCGACTCGGCGCCGAATAATTCGGCAAGGACGTAGAGCGGCCGGGCGTCGAGGAAATTGACGCTTTGAATTTGGTCTCCTTTCTGAAGGCCCCATTTCGCTGCAACGCCGTCAGGCTGCACGTCGGCCACGACCGACGTATTTTCATCGTCGCTCAATTCGGGTCCGTCGTCCGACAATTGCACGATCTTTACGCCAAGCTGTTGCGAGAAATTATCCGATTGATCGGTTGCCGCGAGCTGCGCAAGCGCGAACATCGTGAAGACCGACTTGTTCGAATCATCGTCGACCGCCTCGACGAGCGCTGCGACGCCGCCCTTGTCTTCTCCGGCGCGGCACAGCCTCATACCTTGAAAATAGGCGCACTCGCCTTCCGCTTTGGCACTATCTTTGGTTTTTGTTGCCGCGTCCCAAAACTCCTCCGCAGAAATTTTTCCGCTCAGGAACAGCACGACCTTATCGCGCCACTCCGTGCGGCCTGTCGATGCGTTCCACTCATTGACCAGCCGGTCAACCGCGTCACGCGGTGCGTCCGAATTCAAGGACAGGAGCATGAGCGGAATGCGAAGTTGCGTAAATCCTGTCGCGAGCGAAAAGTCTTTTTCCGCCTGAGCATAATCAGCTAGACACATATCCAACAAACCGCGATTCAAATAAACGCGCGAGCGGTCGGTCAAGCCCGGCGTCGGTTCGGCCAAAC
>DATAWG010000033.1 GCA_036267355.1 Pirellulales bacterium
GCCGGAGCCTCAGCGGCCGGACCGGCGGCAGCCGCGTCGCCGGAGGCCAAGGCGGCAGCCGATCTGGGCGCCGCCGATAAAGAGGCTGCCGGCAGCCAAAGCGCCAAACTTGCGGAAGCCGAAGCCGCCCCCATGCCCGCCATGGACCTGTGGCAGATGTACCGAAAGGGCGGCCTGCTCATGTATCCCATCACGTTCATGTCGCTGGTGGTCGTGGCATTTGCCATCGAGCGGGCGATCGCTCTGCGGCGCAAGAAAATCATTCCGCGGCAATTGGTCAAAAGCTTCGGCGATCTGGCCGATGCGCCCAACGGCTTCGATCCGCGCCGAGCCTATCGGATTTGCCAACAGATGCCTTGCTCCGCGTCGAACGTCATTCGGGCGGTTCTCTTGCGTGTCGGCCGGCCGCATCCCGAGGTGGAGCGCACCGCGGCCGAAGCCTCGAACCGCGAAACGTGGAAGCTATATCGCAACATTCGCCCGTTGTCGCTGGCCGTCACGGTGACTCCGTTGATGGGCCTGTTGGGCACTTTGCAGGGCATGATCATCGTCTTCTTCCGGATGGCCAACAGTCCGGTCGGCGAGGATCGGGTGCTGGTGCTTTCCGACGGCATCTATCTGAAACTGATCACCGCGTTTTCCGGCCTGCTTGTCGCCGTACCGGCGCTGTTCCTCGCGCACTATTACGAGGGGCGTGTCCAATTGCTGATGCATGATGTCGACGACCTGGTGGAAAGCATGCTGCCGCAAGTGGAGAAATACGAAGGCCGGCTGCGCGTGAGCCGGCAATCGATGAGCCACGAAACGGCGGCTGGCGTCGAACCGCCTCCGCCGCCGGTGGCCCGCTACGTCCCGCCAGAATCGGTCCCCCAAGCCGTGCAAGCTGAATGACGAATATCGAATGACGAATGTCGAATCGACGTTTGGTTTCGGAACTTTCGTCATTCGTGCTTCGTCATTCTTTAGACATTCGTCGTTAGACACTAGACATTGATAAATAAGGTTGATCGCATGGCAGCTCCACCGAAGGGCCCTTTGGCCGGCAATGTGAACATGATGCCGATGATCGACATCTTGTTGCAGCTCGTGATTTTCTTTCTCGTCGCCACGCAGATCACCACCGCCGAGCGTAGCTTGCCGATCGTGTTGCCGCAGGCCAGCGCCGCCAAGCCGCTCACCAGCAAGCCGAAGGAGTTTTTCATCGACATCGATCGCCAAGGCCATTATTACGCTCACGGCGCGCCGGCAACGCTCGATTCGCTCGAGAAGCAACTGGGCCAGGCATCAGTCGACAATCCGCAACGCCAATCGGTCGTGATTCGCGCCGACAAGAATTGCGTCTGGAACCATGTCGTCGCCGTGATGAATTCGTGCAACAAAGTCGGCATCGCCGACTACCGCGTAACCACCAGCGAAGCGGCCAACTAGGGGCGAGGGACGAGGAGTCTTCCCGAGATGCTTTGCTTGAAGGCCGACGCGCGAAACCGCAATCGAGCCTCAATGCCTCGTCTGATTCCCAAGCTCGCCCGCGGTTTCGCGCGTTCCTGACCCCTCACCCTAACCCCTCACCCTAACCCTGTGCGCCCGAACGTACGCAAAATCGAGCCCGTCGAGTCGAATCATTTCGACGAGCAGCTTTGGCCCGTCAATCTGGCTTTGCTGCTGGCTTGCGGCTGCGCGGTGGGGATGATCGTGGCCTTGGCCGATTTTCATACCCACGTGTGGTATGAGAACGGCTATTTTCTGATCGTGGCGCTTGTCGGCAGTGTCTGCGGGCTTACGGTCTTGGCCACGCGGATCGGTGGCCGCGGCGGCCGGCGATTGCAAGTGGCCGCCCTGCTCAGCATTTCGCTCCACTTGGTGGTCGGCATCAAGATGGCGCTGTCGCACGAAGACAACAGCCAGTGGAGCGTCGGCCCTCGGCTGCCGATTGCGCGGCGAGAGTTGCGCGAAATCGACACGCTTCCCGACTACCAGATGAACGGCCTGATCCCAGTTCTGCCGAAAGAGAGCGATCTCGAAAAGCCGGTGTCGAGCAGTTTGCCGACGAACCTGCCCGATCAGCAGCCGGTGCAGATTGTTCGCAACGTCGAGCCCGAGCATCCGAAGCCGGCCGCGCCGGCGCCGAAACTGGGCGGATTAGAAATTGCCCGACCGCAAGCGCGGCTCGCTCCCGCGCTGGCAGACACGAAACCGCGGCCGGCCGAGTCGGCCGCTCCGCGACGCGGCGAATTGACCTCGACGCTGACCACGCGGCAGCCTGCCCCGGCCGAAGCAATGCCCGCAGCCGCGGCGATCGCCGCGCCGAAGCCAGACGCCGCGATCGCCGCGCCGGCCGCCAGCCAAGTGGAATCGCATGCGACTCCGCAGGGCCATCAACTGCTCGATCCGGCAGTGCCACGCCGCCCGGAAAACGACATCGTGGCGATGCTGCCGCAGATCGTGCAGCCCGGCGGACCGCGGGCGGAAGCCGCTCCGCGCGCAGGCGAGCAGCAACCGACGGCAACCATCGCCGTCGGGCCGTCGCTTGTGAAAACGATGACCGAACCGGCCGCGGTCCCGCGAGGCGAAGCGCCCTCCCCCGCCGCTCCCGCGCGACACGAGCAAGCCGCCGATCAAGGCGCGCCGCGGCCAGCGACCGGCGCGGGCCGGCAGGCGATCGCCGGACCCGTCGTCAGCCGCCCGCAAAGCTCCGAGGCCGTCGCGCCGGCGGCACAAGCGCCGCTGATGGTGGCCATGGCATCGCCGGTTCGACCGGAAGCTCTTTCGCCGCAGCCCGCGATCCCCAACGCCGGTTTGACAAGTTCCGTTCGCGATTCGCACATCGCCGGCCCGGTTGCGGATGTGGATGCCGCCGGCCCGATTGGTCCCAAGCAGCCGCCGTCGGTGGCCGCGGAAGGGAATGGCTCGGGCTCGCTGCAAGCCGCCGCGACACAGGTCGCCCGCGTTTCGCCTGCCGCATCGCCCGCTCGGCCGGCTGGTCCGGAACTCAGCGGTCCGGCGGGCGCGGGTGGATTCGGAGTGACGGTGGCGATGGCCGGCCCGATGCCGGGAAGAGATCGCCCGATTGTCGGGCCAGTGGCGAAGCCGGCCGTGCCCGGAATCGGACCACTCGGCAATAGCGGATTGGGCACGTCGGGCATCGGCTCGCCGGCGCTTTCGGCGGCGATTGCCGGCCTTCCCGCCGCGGCTCCGCCCGGTGGAATTGCTCTAGCGGCTGGGCAAGCGGCGCCGGCCGATTCGCCTTCGCCGGGGCCAGCGCATGTCGGCATTGCAAGGGCGACCGGCGGGCCGGTTGGCCCAGGCCATGGCGAGGGATTCGACGTTGGTTTGCCGAGCGCGGCATTCCAACCGAACGTGTCGCCTGCGGTCGGCACATCGAGCCCCGGCGGATCGGTTGCCGCGCGATTGGGCGCCGGAAGCGGCATGGCCGGCGGACCAGCGGTCGGCGCCGGCCAACCGGGCGGGTTGTCGCGAACGGCGACCACTGGCGAAGTGACCTCCGGCGCGGTAGCCATCGCTCCGACCGGCAGCGACGCGCTGTTTTCGAGCCGCGATCCCGGCCCCGCGAATGCGCCTTTGGGCGCTTCCTCAACGGCCGGCGCCGGCCGATCCACCGCGAGTGGCCCGATCGGCCATGACAACGGCTTGGGCGGCAGCGGACTGTCTGACATTGGTCCGACGCAATTGGCGATGAACATCGGAATTGGGGGCGGCGCTGGCGGGGGAGCAGGTCGGCCCGATGCCGCCGGTCAGCCGGCCATGGGGCTCGGTTTGGCGGGCATGGCGCTTCCACGGTCGATCGGCGGCGCGGGCGGAGCGCGGGGCATTTCGCCAATTCCCGGCAACGGCGTCGCCGCGGCCGCCGCGATTCCGGCCGGCATCGGCGCGGGCGGACCGGGCGGCTCGGGTGGCGAAGGAGTCGGCCCGGGCGGTCCGGCTCCTGAAAGCCGAGCATCCGGCGCCGTGCGAACCGCTCGCGGCAGCGGCATTCCCGGCGGCGCGGCATTGGCCGGCGGCACATCGCCCGGCGACGGTCCCGGCGGATTGGGAAGTAGCGGCGGCGCCGTGCGAATCGGCGCGGCACAAATCGGCCGCCCCGGCGCTGGCAATACCGACTTGCCGGGTGGAGTGGCCGGCGGCGTTCCCGGCGGCATCGGCGCCGGCATCGGCTTGCCCGGGCGACCGGTTGCCGGTGGCTTGGCAGCGGAAGTGAAAGCCGATATGCCGCAGCTTCCGGCGGGCGGCGGCGGACCGGGCGGCAATGGCTCGGGCCAAGGGAGCCAGGGAACCGGCGCAGGAACCGCCAACGGCACCGTTGCCGGTCCGGTCGATGCCCAGGTCGCAGGCGTGGCTCGACAATCGGTCGGCGGCATTCCAGGCCGCACCGGAAATGGCATCGCCGCGGCGACTGGCTCGGCCAGCGACACACTGTTGAACGGCGCACTGTTGAGCGGCGCACTGTTGAACGGCGCGCCGGGCGTATTGCTTTCCGGCACAGGCGCTCCGGCGGCGGGCATTTCCGGCAACGGCGCAGGCGGCCCGTCGCTCGCGGGAACCGGCACCGGCGCGCTGTTGCCACGGAACGGCGCGGTCGGGTTGCCGAATGGAACGGCCGTCGCGGCCGAGTCGCCGAAATTTGCCGGCGCGCCGAGTTCGGCCGGGCCTGGAAACAGCGCATCCGGCGCGGTGGGTGGTGCGGGAGGCAATGGCCCTGGCGGTCCAGGCGGTCCGGCCCCACTCGGCCCTGGCGGCGACGGAACTGGTCGTCGCTTCGGCTCGGCCGGCTTGCCGACACAAGCCGGCCTGCCCGACGCGACCGGTTTGGCCGGCGGCAGCGGCGTGACGATCGCCCCGCAATTCGGTTTGCCTGACCGTCGCGCTCGTCCGGACAGCGATCAACTGGCGATGTCGCTGGGCCGCTTCTTGCCGCGCGGCGGGGGCGGCGACGATGCCGGCCCCGAGGTTGCCAGTCTGCCGGTTCGCTCCCCTTCGGCATCGTTCGGTCGCCGCGGCCGCGGGCCGGGCAAAAAGGGCCCCGGTGGCAACGGTTCCGGCGGCAACAAGGCGTTCGGCAACGGCCCCGACGGCAAGACCGAAGAAACGATCGAGCGCGGGCTGGTTTATCTCGCGCGGCTGCAAGCCGACGACGGCCATTGGAGCCTTGAGCATTTTCCCGGCGCGACCGACTACGACGCCGGCATCATCCATTCCGACACGGCCGCCACCGGGCTGGCCCTGCTCTCGTTTCTCGGCGCCGGCTACGACCACTACGACGACAAATATCGCGACACGGTGCGTCGTGGTCTCGAGTTTCTCTTGAAGCATCAGAAGGCCGACGGCGATCTTTATGTCCCCATGGATGGAAAGTCGAATGAAAGCGCGTGGCTCTACAGCCATGCCATCGGCTCGCTCGCGCTGTGCGAAGCCTTCGGCATGACGGGCGATCCGAAGCTCCGCGAGCCGGCGCAGAAATCGATTGATTTCATCGTCGCCTCGCAGAACCCGAAGCTCGGCGGGTGGCGCTACAGCCCGCGCGTCGAGAGCGATACGTCGGTCACCGGTTGGCAGACCACGGCCATGAAGAGCGGCGATCTGGCGGGCCTAAAAATCCCGAAAAAATCTTACGACCGCGTCAGCCGCTGGCTCGACTCGGCCGAGGTGGTGCCGCAAGATGCCTCGCGGTATGTGTACAATGCCGAGAACCGCAATTCGCAAGACGAGCGCGATTCGAGCCGCCCGACGATGACGTCGGTCGCGCTGTTGATGCGGATGTATCTCGGCGCGAAGCGCGACGATCCGGCGCTCTTGCGCGGGGCCGATTTCATCAAGGAAAACCTGCCCAAGGACGCCGACGAATATTCTCGCGACACGTATTACTGGTATTACGCGACGCAGGTCATGTTCCAGCTTCGGGGCGATTACTGGAAAGCGTGGAGCGAGCGGCTTCATCCGCTATTGGTGAATTCGCAGATCAAGACCGGCGAGTTGTCCGGCAGTTGGGACCCGATGAATCCGGTGCCCGATCGCTGGGGGCGGTTGGGCGGGCGCGTATATGTGACCACGATGAATCTTCTCTCGCTGGAAGTCTACTGGCGCCATTTGCCGATCTACGAAGTTCGGCCGTAGCGCTCGGTTGCTGCCCTTTGGCGCATTTTGCGCCCAGGGAAGGCCCCGTACCCGTTTTGTTCTTGGTCACCGCTCTCCTGGCCTTCCCTGGGCTTGTCCCCGTTGGTGGGGCAAAACCCCCCTACTCATTCACGTTCGGCACGCAGCTTGCTCTTCACTGCTGTCAACATATTTGATGATCTGTGAAAGGAGGACACCATGCGTATCGGCATTATCGGCATGGGAAGCGTTGGAAGCGCGCTGGGTGGGCGATGGGCGAACTTCGGGCACGAGGTCGTGTTCGGCGTGCGCGATCCTGCAAACACGCATCGGCAGGCCGCGGCGCGCGACATGCGCGCGTGCCTTGCATCCGTGATTGATGCAGCGCAGGCGGAAGTGATCTTGTTGGCCGTGCGCTGGAACGAAGTGCCCGACGCGCTGAAGGCTGCCGGCGATTTGAATGGCAAAGTGCTTTTGGATTGCACGAATCCGGTCAACGCCGATTTCACCGAGTTGACGATGGGGCACGACACCTCGGCCGGCGAAGTGATCGCGATGATGGAGCCACACGCGCGGGTCGTAAAAATCTTCAACACGAACGGGTCGAACAACATGGCCCACGCCGACGACGGCCCGCATCGCGTAACGATGCTTTATGCGGGCAACGACGCGTCGGCCAACAAACTGGCGGCGCAGCTGGCGGCCGACATCGGCTACGAGCCGATTGAAATGGGGCCGTTGAAATATGCCCGCTTATTGGAACCGCTGGCGATGACGTGGATCGTCTTGTCGCGCCACCGCGGACTCGGCCGCGACTTCGCGCTCGATGTCGTTCGGCGGCAGTGCAAGTCGACGGGAACCACGAACTAGGCGAATGACGCGAATGACGCGCGAAAGCGAGCAAACAGTAAGGCCCGGCCGTTAGGGCACGAGCACGATTTTCCCGACCACCTCGCCTTCCTTCCCCGTCACTTTGCCTTCTTGCAGGCGATGCGCCGTCGCGGCATCCGAGAGGGGAAGCACCCGGTCGATGAGCGATTTCAATTGGCCGGCGGCCAGCCAGCGGTTGATGTCTTCGGCCGCGGCGCGCTGTTCGTCGGCGGTCGCGTTGAACATGGCGAAGCCGAGCAGGTGCAGGCCCTTGACGTAGAACGGCCCGACCGGAAACGGGGGACGCGCATCGCGGCCGGCCATCAAGATCATCCGGCCACGCGGAGCGAGCATCCGCACAGAGCGATCGAAGTCGGGCTCGCGATAGGTTTCCCAATGGACATTCACTCCATCGGGAGCGAATTTTTTGGCCTGCCCTTCGACATCATCGGTTCGATAGTTGATCACCAGATCGGCGCCCAGCTCGCGGCAGATTGCCATCTTCGCATCGGTCGAGGCAGTGGTGATCACACGAGCGCCGATATTCTTCGCCATTTGCACGACCATCGAACCGACTCCGCCGGAGCCGCCGTGAACAAACAGTGTTTCGCCCGAGCGGAGCCGAGCGTCGCGCACCAAGCCCAAATTGGCCGTAATGCCCACGAGCGCCGTAGCTGCCGCCTGCTGATCGCTCGCGCCGTCGGGCGTCGGATACAACCAACATTCGTCGACCGCCGCCAGTTCGGCGAACGTTCCCTGCCGGCCCAACAATCCCTGGTTCGATCCCCACACGCGGTCGCCGACTTTGAATCGCCGCGCGTCGGGCCCTACCTGCTCGACGACGCCTGCCAGATCGCAGCCGAGAATGAACGGCAGCGGAATGGGCATCGCTGCCGCGCCGCTGCGAACGTACGTTTCGACCGGATTCACATCGACCGCCCGAACTCGCACCAACACTTCCGCCCCTTTCGGATGCGGATCGGGCAAATCGCCGTAGCGGATCGACTCGGCTGGCCCCGGCTTTTCGATGTAGGCGGCTTTCATCGTGCGGCTCCTGCTCGGGCTTTCGCGGGTCGGCGGGCGCGGCGCTGCGGAATGAGCAGCCCGCCGCCAATCAGCACCACGCCGATGAACTGGACAATCCGGACAAGATAGTTCCAATCGCGCCAGTTGTCGGTCCAGCGCGTTTCAGTCTGTTCGGTCGCAAATCCAAGTCGCGTGAGCCGCATATCGGCGCCCACCGGAGCGGTGATTTGCCATGTCAGCCACACGTCGGCGGGCGCCAGGGTCGGAAAATTGCTGAGCAGTTCGGTCGTATTTCGAACCGTATTGTCAACGTGGCCGGTGGGTGGCGAAAGGCGTTCGACCACCATCAGCCCCTTTGGGCGAGACACATGGAGCCAAGCGGCCCCGATCAGCCCGACCACGAAAATCACGGTGCCGAGAAACAGCAACCCTTGCCTGGCCCCCCAACGGCCGCGCGATGGCGTGGCTGTGTCCGTGCCGACGCGTTCGAGCGCTTGCAGCCCGCGGAGTGTCGGCACATCGACCGCTCGTCCGCACGAGCACGGCAATGTCTCCCCAGCCTGGGCGGCAGACACTTCCAGCTTTTGTCCGCACGAGCAAGGGAGGAGGAAACGCATGGGAGAAGGTGACGGGTTAGGGTTAGGCTTAGGTGACGGATGCAGGCGCGGAAAGTGATTGACAAGTCGGGGCAGGCGCGCGAAACCGCACGCGAACGTAATACTCAAACGTCGGTCGGAACATCGCTTGCGCGTCCCCCTAAACCCCTGGCTCCCCCTCACCTTAACCCCTCACCCTACTACTTCGGCACTGCCATGCCGTCGGAGGCCCACCAGGGGAGCGTGCTGCCGCCGTCGACCAATAGCTCGGCGCCGGTGATGTAGTCGCTCGCCGGGTCGCAGAGGAAAACCACGGCCCGGGCCATTTCGTCGGGCCGGCCCATCCGCTTCCAAGGCAGGACCGCGGCGGCCCGTTGAAGTTTTTCCTCGGTGGCAAACTTTCGTTCGCCGGGCGTATCGGTCCAGCCGGGATGCACGACGTTGACGCGAATGCGATGGTCGACCAATTCGATCGCGGCGGTGCGCGACATTTGATCCACAGCCGCCTTCGATAGATTGTAGGCCATCGACCGCGGAACGGGAATGTAGGAGTGCGGCGAACTCACCAGCGCGATCGCTCCGCCGTCGCCTTGCGCGATCATCTGTCGAGCGCTGGCACGGAGCAAATTGAAGACGCCCCACATCGTGACATCCACGGTGCGGCGAAAGCCCGCCAAATCCGCTTCGTAAAACGGCTCGCGGTCGCTGTAGGCCGCGTTGCTAACGGCAACATCCAGTCGGCCGAATTCGGCGACGGTGCGAGCCACCATCGCTTCGACGGCCGTGTAGTCGGCCACGTCGGCCTGAAGGAGCAGGGCCCGGCGGCCGGCACGGCCCACTTCGGCGGCGGTTTCTTCCGCCTCCTCAGGGTGCGAATGGAAATTAATGGCCACGTCGGCGCCGGCCTCGGCGAGGCCGATTGCGATGGCTCGACCAATGCCGCGGCTAGCGCCTGTGACAAGTGCCGACTTATCGGTTAATGACATGCGAAGGTGTTGGCGGGTTGGGGTTCTTCGGAGGGCGCGACGCAGGGAAGGCCGGCGATGCGAGGTTGAATGGAAGAGGCGTAATGGATCTTCCCTGGGCTTGGATAGCGCCTCGATGGCGGCGGATTGGAGCAGGCGCTATGGTATAGCTCGCGCGGATTGGCGACAAGCAGGCGGCACGCGAGCGTCGGGGCGAATAGAGAGAAGGGAAGAACCAAATTTCAGCGCAAGTCTGGACCTTGGCGGGCCGGTGATTAGAATTGCCCGTGGCATTGGTTTGCGGCGCTTCCGCCAAGTGTCCACGGCGTCCATGGTCGAGGCGCGCGCGGCCGATTGGCTGCGAGAGCACGAGCAGGACTTCGATTCAGGCGGCGTTTGTGGGCTGGTGGAAATGGCTTTTGTTAATTTGGGTAATATAACGGCGATCGATTGGCGTCGTTAGAGTTGCCAGCAAGCTGTATTTCTTGCCAAATGGCGGGCGACCGCCGCATGCGGCAAAAGAGTGTGTAGAATTCGTTGGATTTTAATCGTGGTCGTTTGCATAATTGAGGAACTGAAGCGGCACTGGCTATTGCAAAGCGCACCAGTCGCAACGTGGTCTGAGCGAGCGGAATCAATCTTAATACGTCCGTCGCCACACGTCGGTGCGCGCCAAACGACAGTCAGGGTCGGAAAAACATTCAGGCTCGGAAAATGGATCAGACATGCGTCGGGTTTTGTGGGCGGTGTTCCGGCGTTTTGCCTTGCTGTGAATCCTTTTTTCAGATCGCTTAGGAAGTGAATTGGGGCAATGCCATGGATTGTTGATTGGCGGGTCCCTGAGCTTGGTATTCCGATCGAATGCAGTGCCTGCAACCAGCCTGCGCCTGATTGTGCGATGTATGGGTTCCTGTGTTGATGCCTTCGCGTCGATTCTTAGCTTTCGCCGCGTATCTGCGACCGAACCGTTCGTGCGACTTTATCTCCCCCGTTTTCCGCGTGACTTAGCCTGAGGAGTGTCCCCTTGTACGATTCATTGCTCGACGAATTGGAAGACGATGTAACTCCCCATTCCGACGAAACGGCCGAGCTGGTTGATAAGGGCGTGGATGTAGACGATGCCGAGGACGATCTGCTGGTCGAAGATCCGGCGGCAATCGCGGACTTGGAACTCGACGGCAAAGCGGATGAATTGCTGTCGGAAGAAGAAGACGTCGAGAGTTGGTCGGACGACCCGGTCCGCATGTATCTGACCCAGATGGGCGAGATTCCGCTGCTCACCCGGCAGCAGGAAATCACGCTGGCCAAGAAGATCGAGATCACGCGCGCCCGCTTCCGCCGCAAGCTGCTGGCTTGCGACTATGTAATTCAAATCGCGGTCAAGATTCTCAATCGCGTACACCGCGGCGAACTCCCCTTCGATCGAACGGTGCAGGTGTCGGTCACCGATCGGCTGGAGAAGGACCAGATCCTCGGCCGCCTGCCGCACAACCTCTGCACCGTGCAGTCGCTGTTGCGGCGGAACAAAGCCGACTATCGCCTGGCGACTTCGAAGTCGGCCAAGCTGCCCGCGCGCCGCGAGGCATGGCAACGGCTCGGCCGGCGCCGGCTGCGGGCCGTCAAGCTGGTCGAAGAGCTCGGTCTGCGCACGCAGCGGATCGAACCGCTGATTCGCACGCTCGAGGAATTCAGCCGCCGTTTGGATGAGCTGAAGTGCCGGATCGACGATCACAAGCGCCGCAAGGGTCTCGCGACGGAGCGTCAGGCGTGGCTGAAGGATTTCCGCAATATCCTCCGCACCACGCAAGAAACGCCCACCAGCCTGCGCAATCGCGTGAAATACCTCCGCTGCATCTATTCCGACTATCAGCACGCCAAGCGCGGCTTGTCGGAAGGCAACTTGCGGCTGGTGGTGTCGATCGCCAAGAAGTATCGCAACCGCGGCCTGAGTTTCCTGGATCTGATCCAGGAAGGCAACGCCGGCTTGATGCGGGCGGTCGATAAATTCGAGTATCGCCGCGGTTTCAAATTCTGCACGTACGCCACGTGGTGGATTCGTCAGGCGATCACCCGGGCGGTGGCCGATCAAAGCCGCACGATCCGGATTCCGGTCCACATGGTTGAAACGATGTCGCGCGTGCGGAACGTGTCGCGGCAGTTGCTCCAAAAGCTGGGCCGGGAGCCGACGATCGAAGAAACCGCGAACGCCTCGGGAACCGCGCTCGACGAAACCCGCCGCGTGTTGGCGATGAGCCGCTATCCGATCAGCCTCGATCGGCCGGTCGGCAATAGCGAAGACAGCCATTTCGGCGATCTGCTCCCGGATTCGGGTGCGGAAAATCCGGCCATCGGCGCTGCCCAGGAAATGCTCCGCGGGCGGATCGCGAAGGTGCTCAAGACCCTCAGCTACCGCGAACGCGAAATCATCAAGCTCCGCTACGGCTTGGGCGACGGCTACAGCTACACGCTGGAAGAAGTGGGCCATATCTTCAAAGTTACCCGCGAGCGCATCCGCCAGATCGAGGCCAAGGCGGTTCGCAAGCTCCAGCAACCGAGCCGCAGCCAAGAGTTGATCGGCTTCTTGGATTGACCGGTTGCCGATCCACTACGTCCTTTCGTGCTTCGAAAGACAAATTGAAATCAAAGCCCCCGTTTCCCGACGGGGGCTTTTTATTGCGCCGTCGGAGCACGGATCATACCGGGCCCCCGGCGAAAAATCCGACCGTCGCCCCGTCGCCGTTCGCCGGTGCGAAAGAATGACACGACCGCAGCAACGTGCTACGATAAGTCGGCCTGCAGGCAGCTTCTTCGTGCTTCTCGTCTTCCACCTGCGTCCCTACTTTGATCACAGCCCGCATTCTGGGGAGGAGATCATGTCCAGCGTTTGCGCCGCCAAGCGCCCGTTCTCGCGCCGGGGCTTTACCCTCGTGGAACTGCTCGTCGTCATCACGATCATCGGGATTCTGATGTGGCTGTTGATCCCGGCGACGACCGCGGCTCGGGAAATGGCTCACAAGACGCAGTGTTCCAGCAACGTCAAGCAGTTGGGATTGGCGCTGCTCGCCTATCACTCGGCATTCGGCTCGTTTCCGCCGAGCTCCGTATGGCGGAATAGCAGCGGCGCGCTCGATGTTTCCGCGATCGAAACCTCGAACAACGCCAACCTGTTCGAAAACTGGGTGATTCTCATTCTTCCCCAAATGGATCAGGCCGGCCTGCGGCAGACGTTCGTCAGCAACGCTTCCGGGACCATTACGCAACCGATCGGCAGTGCCGCGACCGGCACCGGGCCGGGCGGAAATGCCCAAAGCAACGCGATCGCGCGGGCCACGCAATTGTCGTTCATGCTTTGTCCCAGCGACTCCTACAATCGCACTCCCTTCAGCGGCTCCGGGAGCAGCTTGACGAATAAGATGGGCGAGAATTGGGCCCGCGGCAACTACGGTGCCAACGCCAGCATGGCCTACATGGTCAACGGCTCCGTCGAACCGGTCTACTGGCGCACTCCCTTGAACCAAGGCGTGATGGGGGCCAACATCTCGCTACGGGTCGACGATATCAAGGACGGCGCGAGCAACACGATCCTGTTGGGCGAGATCCGGGCCGGCCTCACGTCGTTCGATTGCCGCGGCGTGTGGGCAATGAGCGGCAGTTGCCCAAGCGCTCTCTGGGCCCACGGCTATGTCTGCGATGCGAACGGTCCGAACTGCACCCAGTTCGACGCCGACGACGTGCAGAGTTGCAGCGACGTGGCGACGGCCATCGGCAACGGCAACGAAGCGAGCGGCCACATTGAGCTGGCCGCGCTGAACATGGCGTGCTGGGATGGCAACGGCCCGAATTGGCAACAAGCGGCCCGCAGCATGCATCCCGGCGGCGTGAACGTCGGCCTCTGCGACGGCAGCGTGCGGTTCATCAGCGATATGGTCGAGTTGGGAACCGGTTCCGGAAGTCTCGGCGTCTGGGACAAGCTCAATCTCTCGAACGACGGCTTCACGATCGATAGCTCGAAGTTTTGACCGTCGTTTGCAGCTCGGATCGGTGGCTTACCGACGCTGCATGATCTCACGCGTTTCAAGTGGCCGACGGCAGACGGAGTATGCCTGTACGTAGCAGGCACACTCCGTCTGCCGGCGGCGATGCCGATTCGCATTCGCCCACAGTCGGACATCTAAATTCAAGAGCGCTGTTGTATTGACCATCGACGCGTGCCCCCGCAGCGCCGTGTGAGATGAATCATTGGGGATTTGGCGATGACACCGAGTCTGTGGAATCCAACGAACCCGGTTCGGTCGCGTCCCAAAGAGCGCCCAGTCGGCCGATAACCGCGGCAAAGATCGCGAGCTGTTGGACTTGGTTTTCGAAAATGGAAAATGCGCCTTGCACCTGCGCAAACGCCATCGCCGCCTGAGTCACGGCGCCGAACTGCACCGCGCCGCGAAAATACAGCGGCGCCACGACCATCGCTGGAATAAGCTGTGGCATGTAGCCAAACGCCGTTATGAAAAAGCCCAAATTCCGATTGACGCGAATCACGTCGAAAAAGTTTTGCACCAGGCTTGTCAGTCCGGAATGCAGGTGCGTTTTCTGTTCTGCTTCGCCGGCGGTTCGAGCAATGGCCGCGGCATTCTCTCGCAGCCGGCCAAGGCTGTAGCGAAAATCGGCTTCTTTCCGAATTTGCCGATTGTTGAGCATCGCGAGACGTCGCCCTAGCAAGATCGTTCCAATGCAGCCGATGCCGGCATAACCGTAGGCAACAAGGAACAGCCAAGGAGTGATCGACCACAGCACCCAGGAAAACGCGGCGAGCGTCACGATGCCGTTGAACACCATGATCAAAATCGAAAGCATCGTTGCGGTGAAGGTCTGTATGTCCAAGCTGATCCGCTCGTCGGGATTGTCGATCTCTTCGCGATCGGCAAGGCGAAGGTAGGTCTGATTCGCCAGATAACGGTCGATGAGCCGCCGTGTCAACCATTCTCGCCATACCAACCCGAGCCGCTGCTCCGAATAGTGCGCGAGCACTTCCACGACCGTGGATACGGCGAACACGCCGGCAAGGATTCCGGCGAAAGCAAAGAACCGTGCGGCCTCGCGCCCGGCGAGCGCGGTCATGAAATCCCGCCCCATGTAACTGTTGATCACGTTCATGACGTTGATCGCGAGCAATAGCGCGCCGAGAACCGCCAATCCGCCCAATGAGCGCCCACGAGCCTCCGGTGCTTTATAGAAGGGCAAGCCGATTGTCAGCAGCCTCGACCGCGTCGAACGCTTTTCGGAAGGCATGATCCACCACGTGAAATCTTTGCGAGTTGAACCCTGGAGAACGATTCCCTTGAGGTTCGAGGTTCGCGGAAAGCGCGCCGCGAGCGCTCGGAACAACGTTTCGAAACCGTTCGCCCGACACGACCGCAAGAACCGGGCCAAGATCGCCTCAGCCGCGATCGCGGCGCTAAGGATCGACCGAAAAATAACTTCTCCGCAGCACCTTCATCCCCTTGGGAGAGGGCGGGGTGAGGGGTTCAAGAAACGGAAGTTAATTTTCGGTCAATCTCAAAAGCACCGTTCGCGCACCACGTCACCAACATGGTAATCCAGCCTCACCGAAGGCAAAACGGCGCCGAAGGGCAAGAATCGGCAGGGCCGGCTACGAACCGACCCGACATATACCCATGGCGAAAGAGGGTCAAGAAAGCCCGCAAGAAGAAGCCTTGGTTTCTTTCGCTCGGACTTCACTGCAAGATGCGGAAGAAGTTCATCGGGAAGAAGCGAACGTTCGGCATCTTTGCGCGACGAGACGGCTCAATGGTACCGGGCACACTCCGAGCGCCGTCTGTCCCGCTCTGTGCGCAACCCGCCGCGGAGCGCAGACGGCACACGGAGTGTGCCTGCTACGTTGGTTGCGGCAAGGCCGCTCTCGTGTGCCAATCCGCATCGTAGCGGATGGATCAAGCCAGCTTCATTGCCCTGCCCGACCTGTGGGCGCCTCATCGATCGCCGGCCGATGATCCATTGCGACGGCATTGTTTACGAGCGGCAACCGCACGACAAATTCGCTCCCCTGCCCTGGGCCGGCGCTACGCGCCTCGACGCTTCCGCCGTGCGCTCTCACGAGCCGATGGACGAGCGCCAGCCCGATTCCCAATCCGCCTTGCCGCCTGGTCAGCCCATCGTCGCCTTGCGTGAACATTTCAAAAATCGAGGGAAGCAGTTCGGGTGAAATGCCGATCCCGTTGTCGCTCACTCGCAACACCACGCTACTTTCCTCCCGATCGCCTCGCAACGCAATCCGCCCTCCGCGCTCCGTGTATTTCGCCGCGTTGGTCAGCAGATTCGAAAACACTTGAATAAGCCGCGCGGGATCCGCATCCAACATCAACGTTTCGGCCGGCAGCGATACCGTCAATTGATGACCCGATCGTTCTATCAATGGCAAGCATGCTTCGACAGCGGTTTGCACCACGTCCGCCAGTTCGACGTGCTCCTTGTGAAGCTGAAGCTTGCCTTGCCCGACGCGGCTCACATCCATCAGATCGCCGACGATCCGCGTCATCTGATCCACTTGTCGCTCCATCATCCCCCGAGCGCGTTCGATGGCCGAGCGGTCTTCGCCGGCAATCTGCATGATTTCCAACGCATTGCGGATCGGCGAGAGCGGATTTCGCAGTTCGTGGGCCACTGCCGCGACGAACTGGTCTTTGCGCTCGTTGGCAGCCACGAGTTCGGCTTCCACCCGGCGACGCAGCTCCACTTCCTTTTCGAGTTGCCGGCGTTGCTCTTCCGTGCGGGCCCTGGCCGAGCGAATCTCATGAAACAACCAACTGATCATCACCCCTTCGCCGAGAAACATCGCACACCGCACCCGATCGCTCAGCTTGCGGGGAATGAGGGTGCCTTGATCGATGAAGAGAACCGTGCCGACGATCAGCGAAAGCACGGTCGCCAGCAAGCCCGGCTTCATCCCCCCAAACCAGGCCGCGATGGCCACCGCCCCGGCAAAGATCGACAGCGGCGCATCTTCCCCCAGAGCGCGGCCAAGAAGCGGCCCGCGCAACACCATCGCGGCGCCGACCACGGCAACGGCGACCGCATAGCGCGCAATCGGCCGCTTCATGCCTCGCCGAATCCCGTTTCGCACGGTGGTTCCATCCAAGGCGTGCTCCAATGCTGCTCGCAGCTAGGGCCCCATGCACCGCGTAAGATGCGTTGCGCAATCGTCGCAGGCAACGCATGCAACGTGTTATACGCAGCAAACCCCTCGGAAGTTCCGGAAAGGCCGAAGGCTTAAGGCTACAGGCTACAGGTACGAAGAACTTCCGCCGGGCCTTTTTCCTCGTCATGCGTGTGCACCCGTGTAATCCGTGGTGCCCTCTTCGGCATTCTTGCGTATTCGCGTTTTTCGTGGTTAACCTCGTCGTTGTTTCGTGGTCATGTCCACAGGTTCCGATCGAGCATGCGGTAGTTGATCGCTTCGTTGAGATGTTGCGGGCGGATGGTGGCGCTAGAATCGAGATCGGCGATCGTGCGCGACACGCGCAGCACTTTGTCGTGCGCCCGGGCCGAGAGGCCCAACTCCGTCATGGCCGCGCGGAGCAAGTTCATGCATTCGTCGTCGAGCTTGCAATGCGCGCGAAGCTGGCGGTGAGGCATGTGGCCGTTGTTGCGCGTCGGCGTGCCCGCGAACCGCTCGCGCTGCGCCGTGCGCGCCGTGACGACGGCCTCGCGCATCTGCGCGCTCGACGTGCCCGGCGCCCCGGAGGAAAGTTCCTTGAATGCCACCGCCGGCACTTCGATGTGAATATCGATGCGATCCAATAGCGGGCCCGAAATCTTGCTCATATAGCGCTCCACCTGCGGCACCGAGCAATTGCAGTTGCGCCGCGGATCATTGCGATACCCGCACGGACACGGATTCAGCGCCGCCACAAGCATGAAGCTGGCCGGAAAGGTCGTGCTCGACAGGGCGCGGGCGATCGTCACCGTGCCGTCTTCCAGCGGTTGCCGCAACACTTCGAGCGTGCGCCGGTTGAACTCGGGCAACTCGTCCAAAAAAAGAACGCCGTTGTGCGAAAGCGAAATTTCTCCCGGCGACGGCACCGATCCGCCGCCAACCAAACCCGCGTCGCTGATCGTGTGGTGCGGCGAGCGATACGGCCGGGTGGCCAAGAGCGGCTGCCCGGCCCGTAGCAAGCCCATCGCGCTATAAATCCGCGTCGTTTCGATCGATTCGCTAGCCGTCAGGTCGGGCATGATCGTCGGCACGCGCTTGGCCAGCATCGTCTTGCCACTGCCGGGCGGGCCGATCATCAGCAGATTGTGGCCGCCGGCCGCCGCGATCGTCATCGCGCGCTTGGCCATTTCCTGGCCGCGGACATCGGCGAAATCGACATCGTACACGGCGAACTGGCGGAACCATTCGTCGACCCGGGCCGGCGTCGGCTCGATCTGCAGTTCGCCGGAAAAAAATCCGACCGCCTCGCTCAGGCTCGACACCGGAATCACTTCGATCCCTTCGACCACCGCCGCCTCGGCAGCGCTCGAGCTCGGGACGACCAACCCGCGCAGGCCTTGCTGCTGCGTGGCGGCGATCGCGATTGAGAGCGCCCCGCGAGTCGGCCGAGTGTTGCCGTCGAGCGCCAATTCGCCGACGACCGCATATTCGCGGAATTTTTCCGACACCAATTGCCCGCTGCCGGCCAGCAATCCGAGCGTAATCGGCAGATCGAACGACGCCGCCTGCTTCGGCAACTCGGCCGGCGCGAGATTGATCACCACCCGGTCCTGCGGGCGTTGAAATCCGGAATTCACCAGTGCCCGTTCGACCCGATGCGTGCATTCCTTGACGACCGCTTCGGGCAGCCCGACCAACACGGTTTTCGGCAGCGCCCCAGGCGAAACATCCACCTCGACATCCACCGGCAGCGCCTCAATGCCCAAAAGCGAAAACGTGCGAAGTTGAGCGAGCATTGGCAGCGGCGAGGCTAGAGACGAAGGGCGAGTGAACAGAGGTCAGGGGCCGGACGCCAGATATCAAGCGGAACGCCCATTTTCAGATGCGCTATCGCCGCGTGCAATAGCGCGCTGCCTCGCCCGCGTCCGCGTGATTGAACCGTGTTGGCGATGCGGATTCAATTGGAGTAAACTGCACCAAGCCGGCCGTGCCCGTCGGATACGTCACAAAGCGTGGCTCGAATTCCAACAGAAAAAATGCGGCGAATGATGAATTTCGAATGAAGGCGCCAACGTAGCAGGCACACTCCGTGTGCCGTCTGCGCTCCGCGGCGGGTTGGGCACGGAGCGGGGCCGACGGCACACGGAGTGTGCCTGCTACATTGGATGCGCCTTACGGTCGCGTGCTGCGCCGCTTTGATTTTTGCGGCAATATTCCCGGCAGCGCGCCGGCACTGATCGCGCTGCGCGCGCCGCTGTGGCTTTGTCGAGCCCGAAGGCGCCAACGTAACAGGCACACTCCGTGTGCCGTCTGCGCTCCGCGGCGGGTTGGGCACAGAGCGGGGCCGACGGCACACGGAGTGTGCCTGCTACGTTGGGTGCGGCCTTACGGCCGCGTGCTACGCCGCTCTCATCTCTTTAGCCGATTGACACCGTCGGCCGTTCGTGCACGATGAACACTAACAACGAGGAGGTCGGTCGGTGGACGTGCTCGCGATTCTTTATCCAAACGGGCTGGGGCTGTTCACCGACCTGTATCAGGTCACGATGGCCTACGGTTATTGGAAGACGGGAGTGCAAGACCGCGACTCGGTTTTCCAGCTCTTTTTCCGCTGCAACCCATTCCGCGGCGGGTATACGATTGCCGCCGGACTCGAAACGGCGATCGACTATCTCGCGCACCTTCGTTTCAGCCATGAAGATCTGGCCTATCTCGGCTCGCTGGTGGGCAACGACGAGCGTCCGCTGTTCGAACCGGCGTTTGTCGACTATCTGGGCCGGATGCGGTTCGGCTGCGATGTCGATGCGATTGCCGAAGGGACGGTCGTGTTTCCGCACGAGCCTTTGGTCCGCGTGCGAGGACCTCTGCTTCAGGCGCAAATGCTGGAGTCTGCGCTGTTGTGCATCGTCAATTTTCAGACGCTCATTGCCACAAAAGCGGCGCGGATCGTGATGGCGGCACAAGGCCAACCCGTGCTGGAATTCGGTCTGCGCCGGGCGCAAGGGATCGACGGCGCCCTTTCCGCGAGCCGCGCTGCATTCATTGGCGGATGCGCGGCCACGTCGAATCTGCTTGCCGGCCGGTTGTTCGGAATTCCCGTTCGCGGAACCCATGCCCATAGTTGGGTGATGTGTTTCGACGACGAACTCGAGGCGTTTCGCCAATACGCCAGGGCGATGCCCAACAATTGCGTGTTCCTGGTCGACACGTACGACACGTTGCAAGGCGTGCGCAACGCGATCACGGTCGCACGCGAATTGCGCGAGGCCGGGCATGAAATGGTCGGAGTTCGGCTCGACTCGGGCGATCTGGCGTGGCTCAGCATCGAGGCCCGGCGACTGCTCGACGAAGCCGGTTTTCCCGAGGCGAAAATCGTGGCGAGCAACGAGCTCGACGAAAACATCATTGCAAACTTGCAGCAGCAAGGGGCGAGAATCGCCGTGTGGGGCGTGGGCACGAAGCTCGTCACGGCCTTCGACGATCCGGCGCTTGGCGGAGTGTATAAGCTCGCCGCTGTTCGTTCCCGCGGCGGCCCGTGGCAGTACAAGGTGAAACTTTCCGAGCAAGCGATCAAAACATCGAATCCCGGGGTTTTGCAAGTCGCGCGCTATTATTCGGCGACCGAAGCGATCGGCGACATGATCTACGACGAGGAACAGCCCGCGGAGGGAGAGTCGGTCGCCATCGATCCGCTCGATCCGACGCGGCGCAAGAAGATGCCGCGGGATGCGCGGCGCGAAGATCTTTTGCTCCCCATTTTTCGCCAGGGCAAATTGGTCTACGAGCCGCCCAAGCTGGCCGCCATTCGCGAGCGAACCGAACGGCAACTGGCCGCCTTTCACGGCGGCATCAAAAGATTCGTCAATCCGCATCAATACCCGGTCGGCTTGGAAGCCGGATTGCACGAACGAAAAACGAAATTGATTCTGCATGCGCGTGAGTTGTCGCCCTGAAATCCGCTCGCCGGCGATAAGGAAAGCCAACCGATGGACGCACTCATTTTGGTCGACTTGCAAAACGATTTCTGCACTGGCGGCGCGCTCGAGGTTCCCGACGGAGAAACGGTGATTCCGGTCGTGAACCGCGTGCAACCGCAATTCGAACTCGTCGTGGCGACGCAAGATTGGCACCCGCCCAATCACGCGAGTTTTGCGGCCAACCATCCGGGCAAGCAACCCGGCGACGTCATCGAATGGAACGGCCTGTCGCAGATTCTGTGGCCGGTGCATTGCGTGCAAGGAACAAGCGGAGCCGAGTTTTATCCGACGCTGGATCGATCGCGGATCGCCAAAATCTTCTCCAAGGGCACGAACCCGGATATCGACAGCTACAGCGGATTCTTCGACAACGGCCATCTTCAAGCGACCGGTCTCGGCGATTATCTGAAATCGCGCGGCGCCGGGCGCGTCTACGTGTGCGGTCTGGCAACCGATTATTGCGTGAAATTCACGGCGCTTGATGCAGTCGCACTGGGCTTTGAAACGCATCTGATCGAGGGCGCCTGCCGCGGAGTAAACTTGCGACCGACCGACTCGCGCGACGCCGTCGCCGAGATGCACAAGCGCGGCGTGACCATTGCATGAGCCCGGACGAATTCATCGCGCCGCACTAGCCCGAAGCGTTAGCGAGGGAGCCGCGGAGAATGACTCGCGAACGCTTCGGGCCACTATTGCTCAGCGTGTATCAGATTTCCGGCACTTGGAGTAATCCGGCTGAATGGCTTGGCAACGGCGCCGGCGTCGCGGATGGCCGCTTTCACAGCGCCAAGGCGAGCGAGCCGCTACAACACCGGTCCGAGCGTCCAGGGCACGAACTCCTCGTCGCCCAGATTTTGCTGCTCGCTCTTGGTCGATTTGCCGCTGGCGACCGCGAGAATTTCTTCGAAGATTTCGCGGCCGACATCAGCCACCGGGCAACCCGCGAGGATGCGGCCGGCGTCGAGGTCCATGTCGTCGATCATTCGGCGATACAGCGGCGTGTTCGAGGCGACCTTGATCGAAGGCGTGGGCTTGCAACCGAAGCAGCTTCCGCGACCGGTCGTGAAGACGATGATGTTCGCGCCCCCCGCCACGATGCCCGTGACGCTCACCGGATCGAGCCCCGGCGTGTCCATGACGACCAATCCGCGGGCATCGACTTCGGCGGCGTAGGGATAGACTTCGACCAGTTCGGTCGAGCCTCCCTTTGCCACAGCGCCGAGCGACTTTTCGTAGATCGTCGTCAGTCCGCCGGCTTTGTTGCCCGGCGAGGGGTTGTTGTCGAGCACTGCGCCGAAGACGCCCGCATACCACTCCCACCAGCGAAGCTTCTCGAGCAATTTCTCGGCCACCTGGGGGTTTCTTGCGCGGCAGGTGAGTAGTTGCTCGGCGCCGTAGATCTCTGATGTTTCGCCGAGAATGACGGTGCCGCCGGCGGCGACGAGCATGTCGGCCGCGACGCCGAGGGCCGGATTGGCGGTGATGCCCGAGTTGCCGTCCGACCCGCCGCAATTCGTGCCGAGGATGATTTCGCTCGCGGCAACCGGCTCGCGGCGGACGTCGTTCGCTCGGGGCAATAATTGCGCGACGAGTCGCACGCCTGCTTCGATCGTGCGGTGCGTGCCGCCGAAGTCTTGAATGCTGAGCACGGGCGGGCGGCGAGCGGTCGCTGCGGTCGCTCCGTTTGGCGCTGGGGCGCCGATGCCGTCGATCTGCACCAGCCGCTGGTCGTCGAGCAAATGGCCGATCGTTCCCGTTTCGCACCCCAAACCGAGCAGCACGTATCCGCCGATATTCGGGTGCTTTGCAATTCCACCGAGGACACGGTTGAGAATTTGATGCTGCAGCCCGCCATATTGCATTCCGCAGCCGCCGCCATGCGTGAACGCCACGACGCCATCGATATTTGGAAAATCTCGTCGCAGGGTTTCCGCATCGAATCGCCGCGCGATTGCACGGCTGACCGAGGCCGAGCAGTTGACCGAAGAGATGATCGCCAGATAGTTCCTCGTGCCCGACTTTCCGGACGCACGACGGTAGCCGAGAAACGTTCGTGCGGCCAGCGAAAGATCGCGCGGCGGCGGCAACATGCCGGAGCCGGCAGCGCGATCCTGGCCGCATTGCGTCGAGCCCGGATTGCGATCGATCACGCCGGCCGACAGATTGTGCGAATGGACCCATTCGCCGGGTTCGATCGGCTCGCTTGCGAAACCGATCACGTGGCCGAATTTGAACACCGCTTCGCCCGCCGCGAGCGGAGCGATCGCGATCTTGTGGCCCAGGGGCACGGCGCGGCGGAGCGGGATCCGGTGCGAGCCGGCGACGAACGTTTCTGCGGCCGCCAAATCGCGCGCTGCGACCACGACGTTATCGCGCGGATCAAGCCAAACGACGTCGGCTCGTCGGCAATCCATCTGATGTGCGCTCAAGTCGTGCGTGTTTCCGTCGTGAAGGTTCGGTTCGGAGTAAGGCTTGCCGTCTTTGGGGGCAAGTCACGCGATGCCGGCCAGTTCGGCGCGGTATCTTGCCGCGTCGGCGGCTGAAAAGCAACAGAAGATCACCCGCTCCGGGAAGCCGTTGTCGCGCAGCCATTGCGATACCGTTGCCACGGCGATCTTGCATGCCTCCGGCTTGGGATAGCCGAAGATGCCGGTCGAGATGCAAGGAAGGGCGATGTCGGCCAAACGCTTGTCGGCCGCGATTTCCAAAGCGGATCGGTAGCACTTAGCGAGCAACTCCGGCTCGCCCATGTCGCCCCCGTCCCAAATCGGTCCGACGGCGTGGATCACGTAGCTGGCGGGCAAGAGATAGCCGCTCGTAATCCGGGCCTCGCCTGTCGGGCAACCGCCGATTTTTCGGCATTCCTCGGCAAGCCCTGGTCCGGCCGCCGCATGGATTGCGCCGCACACGCCGCCGCCGGGCAGCAGCGCGTCGTTGGCTGCATTCACGATCGCCGCGACGGCCAGAGAGGTGATGTCCGCCTCATCGACCCGCATCCGCTCCGCGATATCCATTTTCGTTGCGCCTTTATTGTCTCGTAGGTTTTTTTCCTTGCTGCCGCGGCTGCGCGATCGAGCGGTGCTGCTCAAGCGCTGCCGTCGGCCAGGCAGCGTTCCAAAGCCTCGACTTCGAAACTGCCGCCGACGACAAGCGGAGTCCGCTGGTGCACGCTTTCCGGTTGGATGTCCAAAATGCGCCGCCGGCCGTCGGTCGCCATGCCGCCGGCCTGTTCGATCAGAAACGCGATTGGATTGGCTTCGTAGAGCAGCCGCAATTTGCCGCCCGGATAATCGGCGGTCGGCGGATAGAGAAAAATTCCGCCTTTGAGCAGCGTGCGGTGAACATCGGCCACCATCGAACCGATATAGCGTGAGCCGTAGGTGCGCCCCAGGCGGCCGGATCGAAGCACGTCCAAATAGGTGCGGTATCCCGGGGGAAACGCAGGGCTATTGGCATCGTTGACCGAATAATATTTCCCGTGCTCCGGGATGCGGATATTTTCGTGGCTCAACAGAAACGCGCCGACCATCGGATCAAGCGTAAACCCGTGGACGCCGTTGCCGGCGCTATACACCAGCACGGTCGACGAGCCGTAAACCACATACCCGGCCGCCACCTGTTTCGTCCCCGGTTGCAGCACCCAACTCGTCACATCTTGATAATCGGCGTCCATCGGCCGCGTCAGAATCGAAAACGTCGTGCCAACGCTCACCGCCGTATCGATATTCGACGAGCCGTCGAGGGGGTCGAAGATCACGGCATAACGGGCCTTGGCCGATCCGTGCGGCACGATCATCGGGTGCTCGTTTTCCTCGGAAGCCAGGATGCCGATGCTGGGGCGCGACGCCAGACAGTGCAACAGTGCTTGATTGGCAAACACGTCGAGCTTCTGCTGCACCTCGCCTTGCGGGTTCACCGCGCCGTGGCTGCCGAGGATCCCGGTCAGGCCGGCCTGACGGACTTTGGCCTGAATCATTTTCGTGGCCAGCGTGATGCCCGAGAGCAGCCAGGAAAACTCGCCCGACGCGCCGGGAAACCGCTTCTGCTCCTGCAAGATGTGCTGCTGCACGGTAAGCGGAGTATTGTCGTCGGGCGAGGGAAAACTTTCGGTATCGACGCGCGTCGGCCGATTGCGGGAATTTTGTTCGATCGGGCTCATTGACCGGTTCCGAGAGACGAAAGCAGGGGCGGAATATCTTGCAATTATCGTTCTCCGTCCGGCACCAGAGCAAGGGGGCCTGTGCTCGCCGTCGGCTTGCGTCAAGTGCGCCGGTGCATTTCTCCGACCGCGCCTGGCTCGAATCGTGAGGGCCGGACGTGTAAAATTCCCTATCCGGAAAAATCCTTTCCATCCACAGGCGAAGCGATGAATACCAAACCGCTCGGCGATTCCGACATGCACATCAGCCCGCTCGGTTTCGGAGCTTGGGCGATCGGTGGGCCCGGCTGGGCTTTCGCCTGGGGCGCGCAAGACGATGGCGATTCGATCGCGGCCATCCGCGAAGCGCTCGATGCCGGCATCAATTGGATCGACACCGCCGCCGCATATGGCTTGGGCCATTCCGAGGAAATCGTGGCCAAGGCGCTCGAAGGAGTCGCTCGGCGGCCCTATGTCTTCAGCAAGTGTAGCCGAACGTGGAATGAGCGGGGCGAAATGGGCAAATCGCTGAAGGCCGACTCGATCCGCCGCGAATGCGAAGCCAGCTTGCGGCGGCTCCGTGTCGACGCGATCGATCTCTATCAAATCCATTGGCCCGAGCCGGATGAAGACGTCGAAGAAGGCTGGTCGACGCTGGCCGCGCTCAAAGCGGAAGGGAAGGTGCGCTATATCGGCGTGTCGAATTTCGACGTGCCGCAGATGGAGCGGGCGGCGAAGATCGCCCCGATCACATCGCTTCAACCTCCCTATTCGCTGTTGCGCCGCAATGTGGAATCGGAAATTCTTCCCTATGCAGCGCGGAACAAGATCGGAGTGATCGCCTATTCGCCGATGGGCTCCGGCCTGCTCACCGGCGCGATGACCCGCCAGCGGATCGCCGATTTGCCGCAAGACGATTGGCGGCGGCGGAACCCCGATTTTCAAGAGCCAAAGCTATCCCGCCATCTCGAGCTGGTGGAATTGCTCAAGACGATCGGCGAGCGAAATGGGCAAACGCCCGCCGTGATTGCCCTGGCTTGGGTGCTGCACAATCAGGCCGTCAGCGCGGCGATCGTCGGTCTGCGGCGGCCGGGCCAACTCGCAGGCGTAATCGGCGCGGCCGATTTCTATTTGAGCCCGACCGACATCGTCGAAATCGAATCCTTCCTCGGCGATTCGGCCGGATAAAGAATTCACGAAGAGGTCTCACGCGGAGACGCGGGGTACGCGGAGAAAAGAAGAATAGAATAAAAGAGAATAAATAGGATAGATGCGGCGCAGGCAATCACATCCTTCTCTGTCCTCTTCGTCTCCGCGTCCTCTGCGTCTCCGCGTGAGACTGCCCTCGTCAATTTTGTGCCGCCTATGAAAAATCGGCCTCAGGCGGTATCTTGCTCATTGGAAAAACGGGGGTTCCTGCAAAGGAGATCGTCATGGGCCTGTTCGACGGAAAGAAGGGATTGATTCTTGGCGTGGCGAACGATCACTCGATCGCCTGGGCGATCGCCAAGCAAGTGATGGCCGACGGGGCCGTGTGTGGATTCACCCATCTTCCCGACCGGCCGGACGACGAGCGGCAGCGCAATCGCCGCCGCGTGGCCCAATTGACCGATCCCGAGCCGAACGCGAAATTTCTGATCCCGCTTGATGTTGGCAAGGACGACGACATCCGCGCCGCGATGAAGCGGACCGGCGACGAATTCGGCAAGATCGATTTCCTGCTCCATTCGATCGCCTTCGCCTCGATGGACGACCTGAAGCGCGACACGATCGACACCAGCCGCGACGGCTTCAAGCTGGCGATGGATATCAGCGTGTACAGCCTGCTCGCCGTGTCGGCGGCCGCCCGCGAAATCTTGGCCCCCCGGGCGTCGATTCTGACGATGACCTATTTCGGCGGCGAAAAGGCGGTGCCGGGATACAACGTGATGGGCATTTGCAAAGCCGCCCTGGATGCGTCGGTGCGCTACTTGGCCTACGATCTCGGTCCGCGGGGAGTGCGCGTCAATGCCGTTAGCGCCGGGCCGGTGCGCACGCTGGCCGGCCGGGCTGCGGGCGTGGAAGACATGGTGCCGCTGTACGAAAAAATGTCGCCGATGCAGCGCAACGTGACGCATGAGGAAGTCGGCCGCATCGGAGCGTTCTTGCTCTCCGACATGTCCGACGGCATCACCGGCGAAATCGTGCATGCCGATTGCGGCTACAACATCATGGGCTCTCCGGGCCGATTGCTCGATGCAATTCCCAAGGGATGAAAACGACGTCCGACGCGCGCCGGCCGACGAAGAGCAGCCCACGCGAAGCCGCGGAGACGCGGCGGAGCGGCGCGAGGGCCGGCAACGTGGTTGCTCGCAGGCGGAGTCGCAGCAGCAGATTGCCGTGGCGATTGTCGAGCATGACGGACGATTTCTGGTTGGCGTGCGTCCGCCGGGGCGGCCGCTGGCGGGGCTATCGGAATTTCCCGGCGGGAAAGTTCTTGCCGGTGAATCGGTCGCCGAGGCCGCGGTCCGCGAATGCCGCGAAGAGACGGGGCTAACTATCGCTGTCGGCGCGCCGCTCTCAATCGTCGAACACAATTATCCGCACGGCCGGCTGGCGTTGCACTTCTTCCGCTGCACGTTGCTTGATGCGAACCGCCCGGTTCCAGCCGCGCCCTTCCGTTGGCTCGATCCGCACGAATTGGCTCAACTCGAATTCCCGGAAGCGAATCGGGCGATCATACGAGAACTGTTGCGACAATCGGCGGCCCCCGGCAAACTCGAACGGTAGGCGCGCGGAACCATCGAAAGCGCAACCATCGTCGCCCTCGCATTCGGACAGACCCGCGACGTTTGTGAATTTACCGCCAATTGTGCTGACCCCACTCAGCGTCGTCGTCCTTGCGCTGTTCGTCTGCGCATTTTCGCTGGCCGCGCCGTTCCTTCCCGGAGCGCAGAACATGATCGGGATCTTGATCATCGGCATTGCGATGTGGGAGGCATGGAAATTCACCAAGGCCCGAGCGCTGCCGATTCATGGCCCCTACCAATTAGGCCCGAACCCGCAGCAATCCGGCCAGCCGTCGGTCGCGATCTCAGCCGCCGATACGGGCATCTCGCCGGGGGTGGCGTAAGGCAACTCGCAGATCGCTGCCAGCACCAGTGGCACGCCAGAGCGGCCTTTGGCCGCAACCAACGGAGCAGGCACACTCCGTGTGCCGTCTGCGCTCCGCGGCGGGTTGCGCACAGCGCGGGGGCAGACGGCACACGGAGTGTGCCTGCTACAATTGAGCCATTTCGCCGCGCGGTTCCGAAGATTTCGACCGTTCTCCGCAACTTGCGGAGAATTTTGGAGCTCCGCCAGAGCGGCCTTTGGCCGCAACCAACGTAGCAGGCACACTCCGTGTGCCGTCTGCGCTCCGCGGCGGGTTGCGCACAGAGCGGGGCAGACGGCACACGGAGTGTGCCTGCTACATTGAGCCGTCTCGCCGGGCAAAGATTGCGAATGTTCGCTTCTTACCGATGAACTTCTCCATAACCTGCGGAGAAGTTTTGGAATTCCGCGAGTGTGCCATTGGCAGAGCCATCGGCACACCAGAGCGGCCTTTGGCCGCAACCAACGTAGCAGGCACACTCCGTGTGCCGTCTGCGCTCCGCGGCGGGTTGCGCACAGAGCGGGGCAGACGGCACACGGAG